>NZ_JBCNNS010000069.1:0-24318 GCF_039594335.1 Raoultella sp. | reverse complement strand
GTACCAGGACAAGGTAGCCAAAGAGGAAGAAGAGAGACAAATACAGCCCGGACTGGAAGGGGAGTGTTTAAGCCCCCTTTTAGGGGGCTGTGTCAAAGCCACCTGCTACGCAGGTGGATTATTTACTGTCCTGAACCTGCCGGGTGAAAGCTGTGGCGCGCGTCGGGGCTAAAAAGAGGTGGGCAGGCGTCTTTAATGCGTCAACTGCATAAGCAGGGATGTCAGAAGGCACTTAAGCGAGCCCGGCGCAAAACCTGAAGTCACGATATGATTAATCCATCAGCAGCTATCACCGTGCGACATAAGAAAAAGCGCATTCAGGTTGAAAGAGAGGGAGTAACTCGCTCATACTCTTAGGCGAATCCTGTGCATCCGCGTTTATCTGCAGAGGCAGGCCAGAGCACGGTATAAAAATTAATAAGGAATCAGTCATGGCAGAAGAAACGATTTTTAGCAAAATCATTCGCCGGGAGATCCCGTCGGATATGGTTTATCAGGATGAACTGGTGACCGCTTTTCGCGATATTTCCCCGCAGGCGCCGGCCCACATTCTGATTGTCCCCAATATCCTGATTCCTACCGTCAACGATGTGACCGCTGAACATGAACTGACACTGGGGCGCATGATGACCGTTGCGGCGAAAATTGCCCGTGATGAAGGTCTTGCTGATGATGGCTATCGTCTGATCGTCAATTGCAACCGCCACGGCGGCCAGGAAGTCTACCATATCCACATGCACCTGCTGGGCGGTCGCCCGCTGGGCCCGATGCTGGCTCACAAAGGTTAATCAATGCGCGCAGCTCATTTCGGCCCACTTCTGGCGGCGGTTCTCCTGGTCGGATGCAGTTCCCCTGCGGAAATCCCCGTTGGTGAGCAGCAGACGCTGGTCATGGAATCCAACGTGCTGGCGGCAGGCATCAGCGCCGATGCGCCAGAGGTCACGGCCTCAGAGATCCAGGCTACCGCTACCTCAAGACTGTTTAATGAGCGCCAGGAACCGATCACCGTGCATTACCGCTTCTTCTGGTATGACGCAAGAGGGCTGGAAATGCATCCGCTGGAGCCGGCCCGGAGTATCACGGTGCCCGCGCACTCTTCTGTCACCTTGTACGGTAGCGCAAATATTTTGGGGGCACATAAGGCCCGCCTGTATCTTTATCTGTAAGGGGTAATTGTAATGATTAAAATGTGTCGCTATGCATTAATCACGGCACTGGCGATATTCCTTGCTGGATGCGTGGGGCAACGCCAGGAGCCCGCTCCCGTTGAGGAGGCGCAGCCTAAGCCCACGCAGCCCACGCAGCCCACGCAGCCCACGCAGCCGCAGCCGACGGTGCCAATCGTACCTACGGTTCCGACTATTCCGGAGCAGCCGGGGCCGATTGAACACGAACAGCAGCCAGCGCCGCGCGTGCGTCATTATGACTGGAATGCGGCGGTACAGCCGATGGTAGGGCAAATGCTGCAGGCAGGCGGGGTCAATGCGGGGAGT
The DNA here is from genome assembly GCF_039594335.1 of Raoultella sp. Lineage (NCBI taxonomy): Bacteria > Pseudomonadati > Pseudomonadota > Gammaproteobacteria > Enterobacterales > Enterobacteriaceae > Klebsiella > Raoultella sp. The sequence continues at coordinate 22,825 of NZ_JBCNNS010000069.1, read as the reverse complement.
ATTCTGCTGGTCGACAGCGTGAATAACCGCACGAATGGCACGCTTAACGCCGCAGACGCGACGGCGGCATTACGCAATGCCCTGAGCGGGAATGGCAAATTTACGCTGGTGTCTGCCCAGCAGTTGGGTGTGGCAAAACAACAACTTGGTTTATCCCCTCAGGATAGTCTCGGCAGCCGCAGCAAAGCGATGGGGATTGCCCGTACCGTGGGCGCTCAATACGTGCTGTACTCGAACGCGACCGGTAACGTCAATTCACCTGAGCTGAAAATGCAACTGATGCTGGTTCAGACTGGCGAGATTATTTGGTCAGGTAACGGTGCCGTTCAGCAACAGTAAACTGACGCGCGATGAGGTGTTGTCGCGCTTTTTCCCCCGCTATTCACCTGTCGCCAGCCTGGGCCAGAATGGCCTGAGCGGCGGCAGTTGTATTATCAGCGACGGTGTCCGGCGGCTGGTCCTGCGCCAGCCGCACGACCCTGACGCACCCGTCCGCGAATTCCTCCGCCAGTACCGCACGCTGTCTCGCCTGCCGACGACCGTCGTCCCCGCGCTGTTTTTCTATTCGCCGGGCTGGATGGTGGTGGAATATTGCGACGGCGAAATGAAAAGCGCGCTCCCGGAGTGCCGGCAACTGGCAGGGTTATTGTATCATCTGCACCGGCAGCCGCGTCTGGGCTGGCGTGTGGCGCTGGTGCCGCTGCTTGAACGCTACTGGCTGGCGTGTGATCCCGCGCGGCGTACACCGCGGTGGCTACGCTGGCATAAGCGTTTGTTACAGCGCGGAGAACCTCGCCCTTTGCGGCTGGCGCCGCTACATATGGATGTGCATGCCGGCAATATTGTCCATACGGAAACGGGGCTGCGGTTGATCGACTGGGAATATGCCGGCGATGGCGACATTGCGCTGGAGTTGGCGGCAGTGTGGATTGCGCCGGCGAAGCATCGTCTGCTGGTCACCGCGTATGCCCGGCTGGCGCGCCTTGATGAGCGTCTGCTGTGGCGGCAGGTTCAACGCTGGCGTCCGTGGGTCATATTGTTGATGGCAGGCTGGTATGAACGCCGTTGGCAGCAGACCGGCGACCGGCAATTTATCACGCTGGCAGATGAAACATGGTGTCAGTTAGACAACGAATGAAAAGGATAAGAGAGGTCAGTGTGGGTCCGGTAATGTTGGATGTCGAAGGGTTTGAACTGGATGCGGAAGAGCGTGAGATTCTTGCACATCCGCTGGTGGGGGGGCTGATTTTATTCACCCGCAACTATCACGATCCGGCCCAGCTGCGGGAGCTGGTTCGCCAGATCCGTGAGGCCTCGCGCAATCATCTGGTGGTGGCCGTCGATCAGGAAGGTGGCCGCGTGCAGCGCTTTCGTGAGGGCTTTACCCGCCTGCCGGCCGCACAATCTTTTGCGGTGCTGCTGGGGATGGAAGAGGGCGGCGCGCTGGCGGCTCAGGCCGGATGGCTGATGGCCAGCGAAATGATCGCGATGGATATCGATATCAGCTTTGCACCGGTTCTCGATGTTGGCCACATCAGCGCCGCGATCGGCGAACGTGCTTATCATGACGATCCGGATAAAGCGCTCGCTATCGCCCGCCGCTTTATCGACGGTATGCACGAGGCGGGAATGAAAACTACCGGGAAACACTTCCCGGGGCACGGTGCCGTGACTGCGGATTCGCATAAAGAGACGCCGCGAGATCCGCGGGCCGAAGCCGAGATTCGGGCCCGGGATATGGCGGTTTTCCGCACCCTGGTGGCGGAAAATCGTCTCGACGCGATTATGCCTGCCCATGTTATCTACAGCGATGTGGATCCGCGCCCGGCCAGCGGCTCAGCGCACTGGCTGAAGACGGTGCTGCGTGGTGAGTTAGGTTTCGACGGAGTGATTTTCTCCGACGACCTGTCGATGGAGGGGGCGGCGATTATGGGCAGCTATGCCGAACGCGGGCAGGCATCGCTGGATGCGGGTTGCGATATGATCCTGGTCTGCAATAATCGTAAGGGTGCGGTCAGCGTGCTGGATAACCTGTCGCCGATCAAAGCAGAGCGTGTTACGAAATTGTATCATAAAAGCTCATTTACCCGTCAGGAGTTAAGGGATTCTGCCCGTTGGAAGACGGTTAATGCGCAGCTGGAGCAGCTCCACGCGCGTTGGCAAGAGGCGAAGTCTGCGTAATTGACCTGAAGTCTGGTGAGGATGCGATGATTATCTATTTACACGGTTTTGACTCAAACAGTCCCGGAAACCATGAGAAGGTGCTGCAACTGCAGTTTATCGATCCCGATGTGCGTCTGATAAGCTATAGCACGCGGCATCCAAAACATGATATGCAGCACTTGCTAAAAGAAGTCGATAAAATGCTGCAGCTCAATACTGACGATCGGCCGCTGATTTGCGGCGTCGGTCTGGGCGGCTATTGGGCGGAACGGATTGGTTTCCTTTGCGATGTGCGTCAGGCCATTTTTAACCCCAATCTGTTTCCCGCTGAAAACATGGAAGGCAAGATCGACAGGCCTGAAGAGTATGCTGATATCGGGACCAAGTGCGTCAACAACTTCCGCGAGAAAAACCGCGACCGTTGTCTGGTGATACTCTCCCGTCAGGATGAAGCGCTGGACAGCCAGCGTTCGGCTGACCTGCTGCATCACTACTATGAAATCATCTGGGATAATGAACAGACCCACAAATTCAAGAACATCTCCCCCCATCTGCAGCGAATAAAAGCTTTTAAGACCCTGGGTTGATCCGATCCCGGCCTCCTGCCCGTCGTAGAAGGAATACGGCGGGCTTTTTTTATGCCGCCAGTAATGGCATGGTTAAAAAACAGGCGGTAAAACTTGATGTATATCAATTTTGGTATGACCAATGACCCGTTCATGGTATTCTCAATTTCGCTGAATGGTTTCACTGCTGTAACTTGTTGTTAAATAAGCGCTATTTGTATAACTTTTAATTAACAATTGGTTAATATTTTTAGGGGGTCTCGTGACTACACCATTGAAAAGAATCGTAATCGTAGGTGGCGGCGCCGGTGGACTGGAACTGGCAACTCAGTTGGGTAAAAAGCTGGGGCGTAACAAAAAAGCGAAAATCACGCTGGTGGATCGTAATCATAGCCATCTGTGGAAGCCGTTGCTGCATGAAGTGGCGACCGGTTCGCTCGATGAAGGCGTCGATGCGCTGAGCTATCTGGCCCACGCCCGCAATCACGGTTTTCAGTTCCAACTGGGTTCAGTGGTGGATATTAACCGTGAAGCGAAAACCATTACCTTGTCCAGGCTGAGTGATGAGAAGGGCGAACTGCTGGTTGCCGAGCGTAAGCTGCCGTACGACACGCTGGTGATGGCGCTGGGCAGTACCTCTAACGACTTTAATACTCCGGGCGTCAAAGAGAACTGTATTTTCCTTGATAACCCGCATCAGGCGCGTCGTTTCCATCAGGAAATGCTCAACCTGTTCCTGAAATACTCAGCTAACCTGGGTGCCAACGGCAAAGTCAATATCGCGATCGTTGGCGGTGGGGCTACCGGCGTTGAGCTCTCCGCAGAGTTGCATAATGCGGTGAAACAGCTGCACAGCTACGGTTATAAAGGGCTGACCAGCGAAGCATTGAACGTCACCCTTGTTGAAGCCGGTGAGCGTATTCTTCCTGCGCTGCCGCCGCGTATTTCCGGCGCGGCTCACAATGAGCTGACGAAGCTTGGCGTGCGCGTCCTGACGAAAACCATGGTCACCAGCGCCGATGCGAACGGCCTGCACACCAAAGACGGCGAGTTCATTAATGCTGACCTGATGGTCTGGGCGGCAGGGATCAAAGCGCCGGACTTTATGAAAGAGATCGGCGGTCTGGAAACCAACCGCATTAACCAGCTGGTGGTTCAGCCAACGCTGCAAACGACGCTCGACCCGGATATTTATGCCATCGGCGACTGCGCATCCTGTGCGCGTCCTGAAGGCGGATTTGTACCACCGCGCGCCCAGGCGGCCCACCAGATGGCGACCTGTGCGCTGAATAATATTCTGGCGCAGATGAAAGACAAACCGTTGAAGTCCTACACCTATAAAGATCACGGTTCGCTGGTTTCGCTCTCCAACTACTCAACCGTGGGGAGCCTGATGGGTAACCTGATGCGCGGTTCGATGATGGTCGAAGGACGTATTGCGCGTTTTGTGTACATCTCTCTGTACCGTATGCACCAGATTGCGCTGCACGGCTACTGCAAGACTGGACTGATGATGCTGGTAGGTCGCATCAACCGCATTATTCGTCCGCGCCTGAAGCTGCACTGATTGTCTGTTTACCCCATTCCCGGACTGCGTCGGCAGGCCAGTTCGGGATGGCGGGCAGCGGCGAATACTGAGCCGGTTATCACCTTGCCGGCTCAATGACAGAATTTCCGTCTGCCATCTCGCGCACAATATCTCAGATTCCTCTGAATCCACTCCATTTTCCGCTTTTCCCCGCATTTTTCATCCGTATTCTCATTTGCAAGGTCCCTGGGTCGATAGCAAAATTGTTTCTATCAGCAACAAGGGAGGATACCCCGTGAATAAATCAATGTTAGCGGGTATAGGGATTGGCGTGGCTGCCGCGCTGGGTGTTGCAGCTGTCGCTGGTCTTAACGTCTTAGATCGTGGCCCGCAATATGCGCAAGTGGTGTCCAGTACACCGATAAAAGAGACCGTAAAAACTCCGCGTCAGGAATGCCGCAACGTTACCGTGACCCATCGTCGCCCGGTACAGGATGAAAACCGCATTGCCGGCTCCGTTCTTGGCGCTGTTGCCGGCGGGGTCATCGGCCATCAGTTTGGTGGCGGTCGTGGCCGCAGCGTGGCGACCGTGGTAGGCGCGCTGGGCGGCGGTTATGCCGGTAACCAGATTCAAGGGTCAATGCAGGAAGGAGACACCTACACCACCACACAGCAGCGCTGTAAAACGGTATACGACAAGTCGGATAAAATGCTGGGCTACGATGTGACCTACAAAATCGGCGAACAGCGGGGAAAAATCCGTATGGAACACGATCCCGGTACGCAAATTCCGCTGGACAGTAACGGCCAGCTGATCCTCAACAACAAAGCGTAAAAAAGACGTTAACAGTTATTTGCCCCTCTTGCACTCAGGCTGAGGGGCTTTTTTATCAGAAGCTTACGGCGTAGTTCAGGCCAAAGGTACGCCCACGACCTTTGTATTCATACAGTGAGCTGCTGCCGTAGGTCGGACTATACAGCAGCGGGGCGCGCTGTCCCCAGATGGTGACATAGTCTTCGTTCAGCAGGTTTTCGATGCTGAAGGTCAGTTTGCCCACCGGGAGCGCGTAGCTGCCGATAAAGTCTACGGTATTATAGCCGTCGAGCTTATTACCGCTGGCATCGCTCAAGTCGAACACCTGCTGGGTTTGTACGCGCAGTGACCACGGATCTGGCGCCCAGCCGACCCAGGCGGTGGCTTTGGATGGCGAAGCGAGTGTCACATCCCATTTTTGCCAGCTACCGTCACCCTTCACCTGGGATTTCAGCACGTTGAAGTTCGCACCGGTGCTCCAGTCGCTATCCGGGAAGAAGTAATCGACGGCTCCTTCCACGCCGTAAATACGCCGCTTGTCGGATTGCACGTTGATCGTCATATCGTTGCGGTTAACGACAATGGTTTTGTCCGAGGTGGAGTAGTATGCCGCCAGCTGTGTGCGTAGGTTATCACCGGTGTAACGCCAGCCCAGTTCGTACGAGTTGACTTTGATCCCTTGCAGCGGCGAATCCCCCACGTTGACGCTCGACTGCAGGGGATAGTTGCCGTTGACCGCCGCACCGTATTTGCCGATACCATAGTATTTACCCGGGTCCGGTAGCTCGACGCCCTGTGAGAAGTTAAACCAGGTCTGCTGGCGGTCGGTAAGGTGGGCGACAATGCCAGCGTTAAACAGGAAGTTATCATAATCCGTTTTACCGCCCGGGATAGCATCGGCCGATTTCACCTTGCCGCTGGCAACATCCTGCTGCTGGGCGTAGCCGACAAAATCATCAACCCGGTTTTCCGTCCACTGATAGCGCACGCCGCCGCTCAGGGTAAAAATATCATTCAGGTCATAGCTGCTCTGCAGGAACGGTGCCAGGTTAGTGATGCTGTATCCCGGGTAGCGTCCCGTCGTATAGATAGCCTCGTTGTACAGCCCGCCCGACGCCATCGATCTCTTCAGGTCGAAGAACATCTGGTTAGCATTGAAGGTCTCGTGGTCGGCATCCACTCCCCAGGTCAGGTCCCAGCCGTCAAGCGGTTGGCTGTTAAGGGTGATTTTCGCGCCGTACTGATCGGTATCCTGCTTTGACGCGGAGAAGCTGCTGACCTGACCTTTGGTCAGCGTCGGGAAGGGGTAAAAGGTCAGCGACTCGTCGCGATAATAGATCTGGCTGACCAGATTCTGGCCATAGAAGTCGGCATCGGAGTATTGCAGGCTAATCAGATGCCTTTCGGTACCGGGAACGCGGTCGGAATTGAGCCCATCGGTGGTATAGGCTTTGCCCTCACCGGTGACGGCTGACATGTTCTTGCCGAGATACAGACCGTAATCATCGCCCTGGCTTTTATAATATTGCGTCACCAGCTGCAGCTGACGGTTATCGTCAATGTTGATGGTGCCGGTCCCCATGACGTCCAGGCGATCTGAGTGCTGCAGACCGGTCTGAGTATTATCGAGGACCAGCGCATCGTTATTGCCATCGTACCAGCCGCCAAAACGCTGATATGCCACTGATAACCGCCCGGAAGCATGGTCTGTGCCGCCGCTGACCGCTGCGGCTACGCGTTCGTCATGATCGTTGCTGTTGGCAAATCCGCTTTTACCGCCCAGTTCCAGATCGACCTGGGGTTCCTGCTGCCCTTTTTTGGTCACAATATTGATAAGGCCGCCGGTACTACCGCCGCCGTACAACGAGGTAGCGCCGGAGATGACTTCAATATGATCAATGTTGAACGGGTCAATAGCGTCGAGCTGACGGCTGTCGGTACGGGAAGAGTTAAGGCGTACGCCGTCGATCAGCACCACGATAGCCCGTCCACGCATGTTCATCCCGTAGTTGGTTCGTCCCTGGCTGCTGACATCGATTCCGGGAATCAACTGGGCCAGGACGTCTTTGAACTCTTTTCCGCCCTGCACCTGTTGTTCTATCTCCTGGCCCTCAATAACCCAGGTGGTTTGTGCCATTTCGGCGACGGTGCGGTGAGTTCGGTTGGCGCTCACGATCATGTTTTCTTCATCAGCTTGCGCACCAAAAACGGGCAGAGCCGTGGCCAGCAGCAGTGGGTTGAGCACCCAGAGACGCTTGTTCATACACATTCCTTTTATGAGTTAACTGTATTCATGTTGTTTTTAGTTTTCGATGTGGGCGCATCGATTGTTACAGGTGGAAATAAACAGAAAAACTTGAGAGCGGATTTTGCACGTAGTGATTATTGTTATCAATATCATTTACAACAAAAATACGTGTAACGATGTGAAAACACTAATAAAGCAGGGGGTAAATCAGGGGGGGATGAAAACCCGGTGGCGAACGTCACCGGGGGAAACACAAATTAGTGCTGGAGGATTTGCGGCCACAGCCGCAGGGTAGTCTCGACGATTTGCATGAGCTTTGTGAAATCAGCCCCTTCGCGTGCGCTGATGGACATCCCTTGCAACACGCAGTTTAAGAACTGCGCCAGCTGTTGCACATCGCCGTTTTCCGGCAGCTCACCGCGCAGTTGCCGCTGCTGGAAGAATTGCGCCAGCGTTTGTTCCTGCATCGCGTGCCGCGACTTAATGGTATCGGCGATCGCGGTAGATGACGCCGCCAGCGCCGCGGAAGTATTGATCATAAAGCAGCCTGCCGGCGTGTCTTTGCTGGTAAAGCAAGTGGCAATGGCGGTGAAATAGTCCCGCAGCGCCCGATCGACAGTTTTTTCTTCGGCAAACAACAGCGCTTCGTGTCTGGCGGCAAAACGTGAAATATAGCGATCCAGAACCGCGCGAAATAACCCTTCCTTGTTGACGAACTCAGCGTACAGCGTCGGGGCTTTTGCCCCGGTCGCCTCCACCAGATCGGCAAGAGAAGTTGCCTCGTAGCCGTGTTGCCAGAAAAGTGCCATAGCCTTATCCAGCGCCGCTTCCTTGTCGAACACTTTGGGTCGGCCACGGCTTTTTTTTGTGCAACTTTGAACGTCAGTTGTCATGATGCCGCTGTACCTATGTTGGTTTGTTGAAGAGGCATTATAAAAATAAACGTGACAACCTTCCAGCGCTGAACCCGCAAAAATAAATAATTCATATATGTATGAATTTTAAGTTTTTTATAAATAAATGAACGATCGTTATAAAAATATATTGACGTGTGATGTGGGTCACATTATGATTTAACTATCGATCGTTAAGTTAATTCTTACGACCCTACTAAAATCATCTGCATAGGTATAATCATCATGAAAAACATCAAAACGCTGACGCTTGCCGCCGTGCTGAGTTCTCTTTCTTTCGCCAGCTTCGCGGCGGTTGAAGTGCAATCCACACCTGCGGGCCAACACAAAATCGGTACCGTTTCTGCTTCCGCCGGGACAAACCTGGGTTCGCTGGAAGACCAGTTGGCGCAGAAAGCGGAAGAAATGGGGGCGACCTCTTTCCGTATCACCTCAGTAACGGGTCCAAACACCCTGCACGGTACTGCAGTTATCTACAAATAAGTTTCGTTTTACCTCTGTCATGCCACTGACAAAACGCGACTCCTGACCCCTTTATCAGGCCGCGAGCAGTAAGTTGTTCTCTGTTATGCCACTTACGTGACGCGGTTTTCACCCCTTTATGAAACCGCGAAGCGTTTTTACCCTGCTTGTTATCCCATAAAAAAACCGCCTTCAGTCTATCTGCGGTTTTTTTATTTCTGTCATTAAGCACTTATAATGACTGTTCGCCCGCATTGTGATGGCGGGTAACGTCAATTGGCATGCCTGAACGCAGAGCCATCGCACGCTCCATTACCGTCTGGTTGGTCTGCGCGGCCTGCTTAAATGCCGTCATCTCAGGATTCAGGACTATCGGTAGCGTCTGCGGATCATCATTTAAGTGTCTGGACAGCGGCTGATGGATTTCCACCAGATGCCTGCCGTCAGGCTCCACGGATACTTTAACTGGCGTGTTGATAATATTGACTTTTGTCCCTGGAGTAACGGGGTTAAACAGGTTTTTGATGTCATCATCACGCAGGCGGATACAGCCGGAGCTCACACGCATTCCGATACCAAAATCGGCATTAGTGCCATGCAGCAGATAGACGCCACCGTAGGCCGCAAGGCGAATAGCATGATGGCCCATCGGGTTATCCGGCCCGGCAGGTACCACGCTCGGAAGCTCTATTCCCATCGCTTTATACCGTGCGCGAATATTGGCCGTCGGCGTCCAGGTTGGATTTGCACGCTTGTCGGAGACAGTGGTGACCATCGTTGGGGTAAGGGTATCGCCTCCCAACTGGCCGATACCGATAGGGTAGACGGTGACCTCATTTTTCCCCGGCGGGTAATAGTAGAGGCGAAGCTCGGCGAGATTAATCACCAGCCCTTCGCGCGGCGCTTCTGGCAGTAGCGCCTGGAGTGGAATGGTCAGTACGCTGCCGGCACGCGGAACGTAAGGATCGACGCCGGGATTCGCCTGAAGCAATGCCAGAAAGCCCACGTTGTATTTTTTAGCGATAGCCTCCAGAGAACCGCCGTTATTCTGGACGACGTGAAACTGATTTTGCCCGACGAGGCGGCTGCCAGAAGGCGGCAAGAGCCAGGTATTAGCGTGGGCGGGGAGGGCCAGAACGGTAGCAACGACCGCCATTGCCAGCCACAGAGGGAAACGCGACACGAAAGTAGTCATAATAAATAAGTGGTTATTTTTTATGAGGAAACAGGCGGGAATTATCGCGCGGGTATCTGTGGGGAAACCCTGGTGAATTGCAAAACATTTGTAAAGTTTACCGGGTGTAACGGCGATGGAAGAAAACAGGCAAGGAAGACGACGACGGACGCCGTCTTCCTTGCTGCGATTATGCGGTCGCGTTCTCTTCTAACTGACGCATAAACTGGCGGACCCACTCCATACGCGTTTTACGTTCGCCAAGTTCCTGCACGAACTTAAGCCGCGTCGGGCCATCCAGGCGGAAGTGCTGAGGCTGTTTTTGCAGCAGGCCAATCAGCCACACCGGGTTGACGTTGTTCTTTTCATTGAACTCAATCACGCCGCCTTTATCATTGCCCTCCAGCTTACGGACACCCAGTTTCTGCGCCTGTTGACGCAGGCGGGCGATATCCAGCAGGTTTCTCGCCGCATCCGGTAGCGGACCGAAGCGGTCGATCAGTTCGACTTTAATCTCTTCCAGATCGTGCTCATGCCTGGCGCTGGCAATCCGCTTATAGAACGAGAGTCGGGTATTCACATCCGGAATAAAGTCGTCCGGCAACAGTGAGGGCATACGCAGCTCAACTTCAGTCTGCTGGCTGGTCAGATCCTCAAGCGAAGGCTCGCGTCCGGCTTTCAGCGCATCGACAGCATTTTCCAGAAGCTCCATATAGAGCGAAAAACCGATGGTGGTCATCTGCCCGCTCTGATCTTCGCCCAGCAACTCGCCGGCACCGCGTATTTCGAGGTCATGCGTGGCCAGCGCGAAACCGGCGCCAAGATCCTCCAGCGAGGCGATGGCTTCCAGGCGCTTTTGCGCATCGGTGGTCATCGCTTTCGGGTGTGGCGTCAGCAGCCAGGCATAGGCCTGATGATGCGAACGGCCGACGCGTCCGCGCAACTGGTGCAACTGAGCCAGACCGAAATGGTCCGCGCGCTCGATGATAATGGTATTGGCGGTCGGGATATCGATCCCGGTCTCAATAATGGTGGTACAGACCAGCACGTTAAAACGCTGGTGGTGGAAATCATTCATTACCCGTTCCAGCTCGCGCTCGCGCATCTGCCCGTGACCGATGGCAATACGCGCCTCCGGTACCAGCTCCGCGAGTCGATCCGCTGCTTTCTGGATATTCTCTACGTCGTTATAGAGGTAGTAGACCTGGCCGCCGCGAAGCACTTCACGCAGAATCGCCTCGCGAACCACCAGCGAGTCATACTCCCGGACGAAGGTTTTCACCGCCAGACGGCGGGCGGGCGGCGTGGCAATAATCGACAGATCCCGCATGCCGCTCATTGCCATGTTCAGCGTGCGTGGAATCGGCGTGGCGGTCAGGGTCAGAATATCGACATCGGCCCGCATTGCTTTGATTCGCTCTTTGTGGCGGACCCCGAAGCGGTGCTCTTCATCGACGATCAGCAGCCCAAGGTCGCGCAGCTTGACTTCGCTTTGTAGCAGCTTGTGTGTGCCGATAAGAATATCGATTTTACCCTCGGCGGCCTGTTCAAGAATCTGCGCCTGCTCTTTAGCGCTGCGAAAGCGCGACAGCATTTCAATACGCACCGGCCAGTTGGCGAAGCGGTCGCAGAAGTTATCGAAGTGCTGCTGAGCGAGCAGGGTGGTCGGCACCAGGACCGCGACCTGCTTGTGGTTCTCCACCGCCAGGAAGGCGGCACGCATCGCCACTTCGGTTTTACCGAAGCCGACGTCGCCACAGACCAGACGGTCCATGGCCAGCGGTTGACACATGTCGCTGAGAACGGCGTTAATCGCCTGCGCCTGATCCGGCGTGGTTTCAAACGGGAAACCGTCGCAGAACAGCTGATACTGTTCGCGGTCGTACTTAAAGGCGAAGCCCGCTTTCGCCGCGCGCTGGGCGTAAATATCGAGCAGTTCCGCTGCCACATCGCGTACTTTTTCTGCCGCTTTCTGCCGCGCGCGTGCCCAGGCATCACCACCGAGTTTATGTAGCGGGGCGCTCTCTTCCGCACCGCCGGCATAGCGGCTTATCAGATGCAATGATGACACCGGTACATACAGTTTGGCGTCGTTGGCGTAGGTCAGCATCAGGTATTCCCCTTTGATGCCGCCTGCTTCCAGCGTGGTCATGCCGGCATATCGGCCAACGCCATGCTCCAGGTGTACTACCGGCTGGCCGATATGCAGTTCCGCCAGGTTACGGATTAAGGTATCAGGGTTAATCGTGCGTCGCGAATCCTGGCGACGACGCGCCACGCGCTCGCCCAGCAGGTCGCTTTCGCAAATCAGTGCCAGGTTACGCTGGCTATCGATAAACCCGTGTTCGGCGGCACCGATCATTAAATAGCGGCCGTTGCCGGTGGTTTCTTCCAGACGCAGAATATGTTTCGGCGCGATTTTGATGCGCGCCAACACTTCGCCCAGCGCTTCGCGGCGACCTTCGCTCTCCACCGAGAAAATAACCGGACCGGTAAAGGCGTCGAGGAAGCGGCGCAGATTGTCCAGCGGCGCTTTGTTCTGCGCCTGAATAGAGAGGTCCGGTAGCTTCTGATAGCCGAGGTTAGTATTGGCGGCTTTGTCAGCCAGATGTTCCGTTTTTAACTGGATACGCGGCCATTTTTTCAGCTCGCTGAACAGTTCATCGATTCGCAGCCAGAGCTGTTCCGGTGGGAGCAGGGGACGCATCGGGTCGACGCCGCGGCTTTCAAAACGGGCGCGGGTTTCGTTTTGAAAACGCCCGGCGCTGGCTTCCAGATCGCCGGTATTTACGATCAGGGCGTTCGCCGGGAAGTAACTGAACAGCGGCGGCAGAGGTTCATTGAAAAACAGCGGCTGCCAGTATTCGATACCGGTCGGTAATGTCCCTTTACTGACTTGCTGATAGATATGTTCGGCGTCGCGTTTGACCTCAAAGCGATCGCGCCACTGGCTACGGAACAGCTCAATTGCCGCCTGATCGGTCGGAAACTCATGCGCGGGCAGCAAATTAATGGCAGTCACCTCTTCCAGCGTCCGCTGACTGTCCACGTCGAACAGGCGCAGGCTGTCGATTTCATCATCGAAGAAGTCGAGGCGATAAGGTTGCTCGCTCCCCATCGGGAACAGGTCAAGCAGGGCGCCGCGGGTGGCATACTCCCCGTGTTCCATCACCTGATCCACATGGCGATAGCCGGCGCTATCCAACTGAGTTCGCAGGCTGTCACGCGACAGACGCTGGCCTTTTTTCATCACCAGCGCGTGTCCGTGGAGGAAATTATGCGGACAGACGCGTTGCATTAACGTGCTGACCGGCACGATCAGTACGCCGCGCTGCATGGTGGGTAATTGATAGAGAGTGGCGAGACGGGAAGAGATAATGTCCTGATGCGGCGAGAAGCTATCGTAAGGTAACGTTTCCCAGTCTGCCAGTCCTGTCACCATGCTGTCGGTAAACTGGCGAATTTCATCATTCAGGCGCAGGGCATTTTGCATATCGGGGGCGACGAGTATGACCGGCCCGCTGTGGCGCTCGGCCATTTCCGCAACCAACGTGGCACAAGCCGCGCCGGTTAATTCACCGAGGTGCCGCTGTTCGCCGGGCTTGACCGGCAGTGTGTATCGATATTGTTGAGGCATAGCTGTTATCAGGATCCCTTCTTGATTCGCTCTGTATATGTACCCTAAATATTTCGATTGGCGGTTCAAAAACACCTCAGGCGTTGTTGAACCGCGCTTGCACTGACCCCGAAGGGGCCGACCAAAGGCCAGGTTATGCGGCAAGTGAGCGACAAATTCGTCAGGAACGAACGTGAACAGTCGACGCTGCCTCTGGCGAGAGGCCCGGATGTCTCTTACTCATTTTCCCAATGGCTTCCCGATGAGCTTACGCAGGTAAGGGATTCGGGTAAACCAGCGTCGTCAATGCACATGCAGCTTGCAGTATGACGGGTATATCAGGGCAAACCGCTAATATTCAATGCTGATGATTATCCGCGATTGACCCGTATTCGCCAACCTCATTGACGGCGTGAGGGGCCGCTGCGGTGAAAGATTCTGATAGATAAGCGCTGACTAATTAAATATCCATTTGATTTATCTCTACTTTTTTCTTGTTTTGCTACAAAAACTTACCGTATCAGTGATTTACGCGTTGTGCTATGCCATATATACTCGTGCATCGGCTATCAGCAACCAGATGGATTACATGTACCAACCTGCCGCACTTTTTATCGGCCTTCGCTACATGCGCGGGCGCGCAGCCGACCGCTTCGGTCGTTTCGTCTCCTGGCTATCCACCATCGGCATTACGCTTGGCGTGATGGCGCTGGTGACCGTGCTTTCGGTCATGAATGGCTTCGAGCGCGAGCTGCAGAACAACATCCTGGGGCTGATGCCGCAGGCCATGATCAGCGCACAGCAGGGCTCGGTGAACCCTCAGCAACTGCCGGAGAGCGCCATCAAATTACAGGGCGTCACGCGCATTGCGCCATTAACGACCGGCGATGTGGTGCTGCAAAGCGCCCGCAGCGTTGCGGTGGGTGTGATGCTGGGGATCGACCCGACGCAGAACGATCCGCTCACTCCGTATCTCGTAAACGTGAAGCAAAGCGATCTTCAGGCCGGGAAATATAACGTCATTCTTGGCGAACAGCTGGCCAGTCAGCTCGGGGTCAACCGCGGCGATCGGATTCGCGTCATGGTGCCTTCTGCCAGTCAGTTCACGCCGATGGGCCGTGTGCCGAGCCAACGACTGTTTAACGTTATCGGCACCTTTGCCGCCAACAGTGAAGTGGACGGCTATCAGATGTTGACCAATATCGACGACGCCTCGCGGCTGATGCTCTACCCGTTGGGTAACATTACCGGCTGGCGCCTGTGGCTGAGCCAGCCTTTGCAGGTGGATACTCTCAGCCAGCAGGCGTTGCCGCAGGGGACGAAGTGGCAGGACTGGCGCGAGCGGAAAGGCGAGCTGTTCCAGGCCGTGCGCATGGAAAAAAATATGATGGGCCTGCTGCTGAGCCTGATCGTGGCCGTCGCGGCGTTTAATATCATTACCTCGTTGGGAATGATGGTCATGGAAAAACAGGGCGAGGTGGCGATTTTGCAAACCCTGGGGCTGACGCCGCGACAGATTATGATGGTCTTTATGGTCCAGGGGGCCAGCGCCGGGATCGTCGGTGCACTGCTTGGCGCCGGACTCGGTGTGCTGCTTGCCAGCCAGTTGAATAATTTAATGCCGATTATCGGCGCGTTCCTTGACGGCGCTGCACTACCGGTCGCAATCGAGCCTTTGCAGGTGACGATTATCGTCCTGGTGGCCATGGTGCTGGCATTGTTATCAACGTTGTATCCTTCCTGGCGCGCTGCCGCCACTCAACCCGCTGAGGCTTTACGTTATGAATAAGATCCTGCTGCAATGCGACAATCTGTGCAAACGCTATCAGGAAGGCAGTGTGCAAACCGACGTGTTGCACAATGTCAGCTTCAGTATTGAAGAAGGGGAGATGATGGCGATTGTCGGTACCTCGGGTTCCGGGAAAAGTACGCTGCTCCATCTGCTCGGCGGGCTGGATACGCCGACCTCCGGGGATGTGATTTTCTCCGGACAGTCGATGAACCGGCTCTCCGCAGCCGCGCGTGCCGATCTGCGTAACCGTGAACTCGGCTTTATCTACCAGTTTCACCATCTGTTGCCGGATTTCACCGCCCTCGAAAACGTGGCAATGCCACTGCTGATTGGCAAGCAGAAAGCATCGGATATCGAACGTCAGGCCAAGGCGATGCTGCATGCCGTGGGGCTGGAGCACCGTAGCAACCACCGCCCGTCAGAGCTTTCAGGCGGCGAACGCCAGCGTGTGGCGATTGCCCGGGCGCTGGTCAACAAGCCACGGTTGGTGCTGGCGGATGAACCGACCGGTAACCTTGATGCCCGTAACGCCGACAGTATTTTTCAACTGCTGGGGGAATTGAACGTTGCCCAGCGCACCGCTTTCCTGGTGGTGACCCACGATCTGCAACTGGCCAGGCGGATGAACCGCCAACTGGAAATGCGTGATGGCCATCTGGACGCGAAACTGACCCTGATGGGGGCCAGGTAATGACTTCTCCGTTATCGTTATTGATTGCCCTGCGTTTTAGCCGCGGGCGGCGGCGTGGCGGCATGGTGTCGCTGATTTCGGTGATTTCGACGATCGGGATTGCGCTCGGGGTCGCGGTTTTAATCGTCGGCCTCAGCGCAATGAACGGCTTTGAACGTGAGTTGAACAATCGCATTCTGGCGGTGGTTCCACATGGCGAAATCGAGCCGGTGAAGCAGCCGTGGACCAACTGGAACGACGCGCTGGCGAAGGTGGAAAAGGTCAAAGGCATCGTTGCCGCCGCGCCGTACATTAACTTTACCGGGCTGGTGGAGAGCGGCAGCAACATGCGCGCCATTCAGGTCAAGGGGGTCGATCCGCAGCAGGAAAGTCGTCTGAGTTCGCTGCCTCAGTTTGTCCAGAATAACGCGTGGGCTACTTTTAAAGCCGGTGAACAGCAGATCATTCTCGGTAAAGGGGTGGCAGATGCGCTGCACGTGAAGCAGGGCGACTGGGTTTCCATCATGATCCCCAACTCTGACGCTGAACATCAGCTCCTGCAGCCGAAACGCGTCAGGCTGCATGTGACCGGGATTTTGCAGCTCAGCGGCCAGCTCGATCACAGTTTTGCGATGATCCCGATGAGCGATGCGCAACAGTATCTGGATATGGCTGGCAGCGTGACCGGGATTGCGATTAAAGTCACCGATGTCTTCCACGCCAACACACTGGTGCGTGATGCCGGTGAAGTGACGAACAGCTACGTTTACATCAAGAGCTGGATCGGGACTTACGGTTATATGTATCGTGATATTCAGATGATCCGCGCCATTATGTACCTGGCGATGGTGCTGGTGATCGGCGTGGCCTGCTTTAATATCGTTTCCACCCTGGTGATGGCGGTGAAAGATAAAAGCAGCGATATTGCGGTACTGCGCACGCTCGGGGCGAAAGACGGCCTGATCCGCGCTATTTTTGTCTGGTATGGTTTACTTGCCGGTTCGGTCGGGAGCCTGATTGGCGTGGCTATAGGTGTCGTTTGTGCGCTGAATCTGACGTCCATCATTAACGGCCTCGAATACCTGATTGGGCACAAATTCTTGTCCGGCGACATCTATTTTATTGACTTCCTGCCGTCTGAACTGCACTGGCTGGATGTCATTTATGTGCTGGTGACGGCACTGTTGCTGAGTTTGCTGGCCAGCTGGTATCCTGCCCGCCGCGCCAGCCGCATTGACCCGGCGAGGGTGCTGAGTGGCCAGTAATTCAGTGGATTGCGGAGGTTGAACTCGTCGTTCGGGGAAGGCGAAGCCGCACCCGACATGGCGCCCGACGCCGCTTCGCGGGCCGACAAGAACCTCGGTAATCCACTCTTTACGTCCTGACCTTTCGGTCAGTAAAGAGGAATGGCTATGTACTACGGATTTGATATTGGCGGTAGCAAGATAGCGCTGGGCGTATTTGATAAAGCGCGACGATTGCAGTGGGAAAAACGCGTTGCCACGCCGAAGGAGAGTTATGCCGACTTTCTACAGGTGGTTGAAGCGCTGGTACATGAAGCTGACAGTCGCTTTCACTGTCAGGGGACGGTGGGGATTGGGATTCCGGGGATGCCGGAAACGGCGGACGGTACGCTGTATGCCGCCAACGTTCCTGCTGCCAGCGGTCAGTCGCTGCGTAGTGACCTGAGCGCCCGACTCGGGCGTGAAGTCCGTCTGGATAACGATGCCAACTGCTTTGCTCTCTCCGAAGCCTGGGACGATGAATTTACGCAATATCCGCTGGTCATGGGGCTGATTCTCGGCACTGGTGTGGGCGGTGGCCTGGTTCTCAACGGCAAATCGATTACCGGACATAGCTATATTACCGGTGAATTTGGCCATATCCGACTGCCGGTGGATGCGCTGGAGGTAGTGGGCCGTGATTTCCCGCTCACCCGCTGTGGCTGCGGCCAGCTGGGCTGCATTGAAAACTATCTTTCCGGGCGTGGATTTGCCTGGCTTTATGAACATGTCTATCAACACGCCATCACCTCGCCCGAAATCGTGGCACTGTGGCAGCAAGGTGATGCGCGGGCGCGCGAGCATGTCGAGCGCTATCTTGACCTGCTGGCGGTCTGTCTGGGTAATATTCTGACTATTGTTGATCCGGATCTGCTGGTGCTTGGCGGAGGATTATCCAACTTTACTGCCATAAGCGAAGGGCTGGCGCAACGCCTGCCGCGACATTTACTTCCCGTTGCCCGGGTACCGCGTATTGAACGTGCGCGCCATGGCGATGCCGGAGGTATGCGCGGTGCGGCCTTCCTTCATTTGACTCATTAACCACAGGGGGAGCTATGTTGTCGCGCCGCTTACACCGATTGAGCCGTTTTCGTCGTAATAAACGTCGCTTGCGTGAACGTCTGCGCCAGCGGATTTTTTTTAAAGAGGATAAGGCGGTTGTGGAAGCAATAGCTAAGCCCAGAGTTGTGGTGCTGACCGGCGCTGGTATTTCGGCGGAGTCCGGTATTAAAACGTTTCGCGCTGCCGATGGTTTGTGGGAAGAGCACCGGGTGGAAGATGTGGCGACGCCGGAAGGCTTCGCCCGCGATCCGGCGCTGGTACAGGCGTTTTATAACGCCCGTCGCCGTCAGTTGCAAAGCCCGGAGATAAAGCCGAATGCGGCACATCAGGCGCTGGCGCGACTGGAAGCGGAGTTGGGCGATCGCTTTGTATTGGTCACTCAGAACATTGATAATCTGCACGAACGTGCGGGAAACCGCCGGGTGATTCATATGCACGGCGAGCTGTTGAAGGTGCGCTGTTCATGGAGCGGTCAGGTGCTGGAGTGGACCGGAGACGTCACGGCGGAAGATAAGTGCCACTGCTGCCAGTTCCCGGCGCCGCTACGCCCGCATGTGGTCTGGTTTGGCGAGATGCCGCTGGGAATGGATGATATTTACAGCGCGTTGGCCGATGCCGATATCTTTATCGCCATCGGCACTTCCGGGCACGTCTATCCGGCGGCGGGCTTTGTGCACGAAGCCCGTTTGCAGGGGGCGCATACCGTAGAACTCAATCTGGAACCCAGCCAGGTAGGCAGTGAATTTGCAGAAAAACACTACGGTCTGGCGAGCGAGGTTGTACCGGCGTTCGTCGACCAACTGTTGAAAGATTGGTGATCCCGTAAGGCGACGGTTTTAATTGCTGAAGTTCAGGCCGGCGTTTTGCGGATTTCAGCTGGCGACCAGGCGGCGCACACAGGATAAGGGGATGAAAAGGGGTAACCTGACCAGTCGGCAGGCAACCCCTTTGACCTCGTCGTCGGGCCGCGCGATTATTGTTTGCCCATCGTGTCTTTACCCATTTTGTCTTTTGACATTGACTCTTTGGTCATGCGGTCTTGACTCATGGCGTCGTTGCTCATTTTATCCTTCGACATGGTGTCTTTAGACATTTCATCTTTAGACATACACTCCTTTTTCATGCCATCTTTTTTGCAGTCGTGAGACATTTTACGCATATTATCTTTGGTCATATGATCTTTAGCCATATTATCGGCAGCGTACGCTCCGGACATGCCAAAAAGCAATGCAGAGCACATCAGTAATGTATTAATCTTTTTCATTTTGCAATTCCTTCATGTTTTATAAATAACGGATGATGACGACACGAATTAACTACCAGCAAACCAGTTATAACCCTGATCTTCCCAATAGCCGCCGGGGTAGCGATTGGTAACTTCAATCGACATAATATGCTTCGGGTTTTTATAACCGAGCTTTGTCGGAATTCTTAACTTCATCGGAAAACCATATTTACGGGGCAATATCTGACCATCGTACGTTAATGCAATCATCGTTTGCGGATGGAGCGCAGTGGCCATATCGATACTGGTATAATAATTATCAGCACATCGAAAGCTGACGTAACTGGCGCTAAGATCGGCGCCGATACTTTTGAGAAATAAGGCAAACGGAACGCCACCCCATTTACCAATGGCACTCCATCCTTCCACGCAAATATGCCGTGTGACCTGGCTGACCTGCGCCATCTTATGGAGTTCGGCAAGTGTCCAGGGGCGTTTGTCAGCCACTAATCCCGCAATTTCAAGACGATAATCGCTGCCGTCGATTGTTGGCGCCTGCTCCTCGCTGTAAAAAGCATTAAACGGGAAAGGGCGAGCGATCATACTTTCGGGATAAACTGGCGCAAGATTATGCGCATTAAATAACCACTGTTGAATGCGATCGTTAAATCGGGAGATCTGGCTTAAGGTTTTTTCGACCTCTCTGTTATTGCTGATATCGCAACCGGTTAACAGCATCAGGCCGCCAAAGGTCAACCCCTGTCTGAGAAAGCGACGGCGGCCTTCGGATGAGAGTTGCTTGTTGATTTCCCGGCTCGCCTCCTGAACCACGATCGTCTTATCGGCGGCGGAGAATGTCTTTTTATGATCGCTCATTATATTTACCTTATCGTCCGCGGAGCATCGCCAGTAACGTTTTCGGCACCAGCAGCACCATCAGCAAATGAATAGCGACAAACCCCAGCAATGCCGACATCGCCAGGAAATGAATCAGCCGTGCGTTGTCATATCCTCCGAGCAAGATTCGTAGCAGCGGAAATTGCACCGACTTCCAGATAACCAAACCGGATAGCACCAGAATAATGCTATCGAGCATGACGAAGAGATAGGCCAGTTTCTGGACGTAGTTATAATGGCCGGGATTGTCATGTGTCAGCCTGCCGCGTAGTGCGGAAATAAAATCGTGAACCACCCCTCGTGGCGACAGTGGCCAGAATTGCCGTTGTAATCGCCCGCTGATAATATTCATCAGCAGGTAAAGTACACCGTTAAGGGCAAACAACCACATTGCGGAAAAATGCCATTGCAATGCGCCAGCCAGCCAACCGCCAAGTGTCAGGACATCCGGAATTTCAAAATTAAATAATGGTGATGCGTTATAAATACGCCAGCCGCTGGTTACCATAATCAATATGGAAAGTGCATTGACCCAGTGGCAAATTCTTAACCACAGAGGATGAACGGTAGCGGGTTTAACCTGATTCGAGGGGCTGTTCATCGTGATATTCCCGGTTATGGCGTTAATGACAGTGTGGCCTGAATCTGTTCGCCGATGTATCACGAAAAGTTAAATTAAATGTGATAACTCGCGATGCGAAGGTCGTATAGACTTTCTCTGACAGAGTTCAATAAGGCGGCGGTGATGAAGCCCAAAAAAGTGTTAATTATTGAAGATGACGAAAATATCGCCGAGCTTCTGCAACTGCACTTACGCGAGGCGGGCTATGAAATCAGCCATGCTGCGGAGGGCGTCGGCGGGCTGGCGATGGTCAGGCAGGGCGGCTGGGATGCGCTGATCCTCGACCTTATGCTACCGGGCATCGATGGTCTGGAGATCTGCCGGCATGCCCGCACTATGGCAAGCTATATGCCGATAGTCATCATCAGCGCGCGCTCAAGTGAACTTCATCGCGTCCTCGGGCTGGAGCTAGGGGCGGATGATTACCTGGCGAAGCCTTTTTCTATGTTGGAGCTGGTGGCGCGGGTGAAAGCACTCTTCCGCCGTCAGGAGGCTATGAGTCAGAACAGGATGCAGGAGGCCGGTGTTCTGCACATTGACCGGCTGACCATCGACCCGCTTGCGCGCGAAGCGCGCCTGCGCGATCTCCCGCTTGATCTGACGCCGCGCGAGTTCGATCTGCTGTGGTTCTTTGCCAGGCATCCCGATAAGGTTTTTTCCCGCATCAGTTTACTCAACCAGGTCTGGGGCTATCAGCACGAAGGGTATGAGTATACGGTCAACATGCACATTAATCGGCTGAGGATTAAAATAGAAGACAATCCGGCGGAGCCGGCGTTTATTCTGACGGTCTGGGGAAAAGGATATAAATTTGCGGTCCCGCATCCCGAGCCCGGCAACTGAAAATTTCATCACTGCGTGCGGAACGCGGCGAGAGTATCACTTGCGCCTTTTTCTCCGCGCGCCGCTGTATTGTACCGTCCGTCATGAATCGGACTCTCTCTTCTGCCGGATAACGGTTTCCGTCGCGGCGCGTGAAAAGCCATCTTCCATCACATTCTGCGCGATCAGGCGCTGATTGTTGTGCGTGAACGCTAAATTTTGCTCATCTGTTTTGGCCGGTTGCCCCGGTTATTGCCAGATTTAGTGAGCGTTCGGGGTCACACCAGACCGCGTCACCTACACACTACATCAGAAAGTCGCGGAGTATCAGTCATGCATCAACCGATGATGTATCAGGATTTAACGACCCGGGCGCTCATTGAACATGCCGCGCGATATCATAGCGATACGGGAATTGTCTCAGTCGGAACATCGGGGGGAAGGGAGTACAGCACCTGGGGAGGAGTGGCGTATAACGCCCGGCTTCTGGCCTCCTCCATGAGCCGACTGGGTCTTCCGACTGGCACCCGCTGCGGCACACTGGCATGGAATAATCGCCGCCATCTGGAAATCTATTTTGGCATCAGTTCAGGGGGATGGGTGACGCATACCATTAACCCGCGCCTGTCCACAGAACACCTCGTATTTATCATCAATGACGCCGCGGACGAGATTCTGTTTTTCGACCACACCTTTCTGCCGCTTATCTGCGCGCTGCGGCCCCGGTTGCCGACGGTAAAGCACTTTGTGTTGCTGGAACCGCGGAATGAGGAGGCGCTCGCCGCGCTGGACTCGCTACTGTTCTTTGATGAGCTGGTTACTGAAGCGGATCCGGCATAGCGCTGGCCCGAGGTGAGCGAACATTCTCCGGCCTCGCTATGCTATACCTCCGGGACGACGGGAAAGCCGAAGGGGGTACTGAATACCCACCGGTCGCTGGTACTGCACGCGCTGAGCGGCAATCAGC
>NZ_JBCNNS010000068.1:0-24875 GCF_039594335.1 Raoultella sp. | reverse complement strand
GGAGAAGCCTGGAGCATTCTCGATGGCGTTCGCGAGTCTCTCAAAGAATTTCCATTGAAGAACGAAATTATTCTTGTGGGGCAATCTCAGGGGGCACATGCGGCGTTTTCAGCGGCAGGGTATCAGCCACAGTACGCGCCTGACCTTAATATCCGCGCAACGATACTCACAGGTACACCCTATTTTTCCAAAGGCACGAAGGCGAGCGATATTCTGCATTCCGTTGATGGTAAAGCGGTGCAGGGGGGCGATCCAAAAATTCCTTATCTGTTCTATATCTTTTTGTCGGCAGCGGATCTGCATCCGGAGTTAAAAGCCTCTGATTATTTCCAGGATAAGGCGCTACCGGTACTCGAACAGGCTAATCATTTGTGCATCACGGCACTAACAGAGCAGGTGATGGAGCAAGGACTCAATGCCGGGAATTCGCTGAAACCAGCCGTTGAGTCACTGCTTGAAACCAGTATTGACGCTATGATTTACCCGACGCTCAGGATTGACCATCCGGTCTTTATTGGGATGGGTAGCGTTGATGTGAATGTCCCTACCATGATGCAGGAACGTTTTGCCAGAGCGGTAAAACAGGCAGGGACACAGGCGGAGGTTCATGTTTATCAAGGGTTGGATCATAGCGGAACCGTTAACCCATCATTGCGTAATTCGCTGCCTTTTGTCCTGAATGTACTAAAGGAAAAGCACCATCATATAAATTAGATGTTGGTGAGAAGAATATGACGGGCAGGGGCTGATATCAAAATAGCCATTCTTATCTGCCAGCCTCGCCGATAAATAAACCGCAGCCCTCTTTTGTGAGAGCTGCGATGCTCAGGATACTCTTCCCTCGTGTGGCAAGGCATGGTGAGCCCGGATCAGCAGAAAAAGTTCGCTATGACACGGGCTTCCTGATTTTTGGACGGTAGCTGGATCAGATGTTGAGTTGTATTTTATTGTATTTGATTTAAGTGAATTTTTTATAATTACCTTTTTTGGACAGTTTATCAGAGGAAGAAATCATTACTTTCCTGAGTGAGCGATATCCGTCGCCGCTGGCTATCGGAAGACGTAAAACAGAAATTAGTGGAAAAAATTGGCGTCATAAACAGGTTGAACGACTATCTGATTTTCGTTGGCCGATACAAACGATAGAAAAAATTGACGGCAAAGAACGGGGAGCATGGCAATATCGGTAAAAAGAGATAAAATTTGCCTGGAATAAATATTCTGCATGCGCCTGCAGAGAGCGAGAGAATCAGGATGACTTTGTGAAAAATGCCGGCGTAATGATCTGTCAGGGTTAAACAGGGATTTTATTCATCACAACCCATTTCAGATGGGATTAACAGATGAGGAGTAATCCCATGAAGTATTACTGAATTCTGCACTACGCTGAACGTGGGACTGATACGTCAGGAGGGCATCGTTACCGTTGGGTAAAAATTTTTTCCATTTTTATTCTGGCTCCATCCAGGTAGTACTAAAATCAAACCAGCCCAGATTATTCAGATGAATGCCCACAGCCTGGTCTGGTCCTTTCAGTCGCATCCAGTGATGGAATAAAGGTTGCAGCCATCCTTTACTGACTACATTCTGCATCAATTGTTCAGAATCGAGCACCCCGGCACGCCAGTGCTGTAACCAGTCATTGAACAACGGAGTATCCCCACCTGATATTGAATGTTTTAATAATGGCATCCCCAGCAGCCACACACCCACATTCCAGGTTTCCGGTACAGCAAAATTTACCGTACCCAGCCAGAGATCGGCCTCTGCTTCTCCTCTGGCCCAGCGATCATAGTCCAGTTGTATGATATCTAAGTGGATCCCCTCAACAGCCAGCATTTTTTTCATTTCAGCAGCCAGCATCGGATATTCCGGATGCTGTTGATGATATGCGAGACGTAACCTCAATGCGGGACTATCCGTCCCGGTGGCAAAAGGCATCAGAGTCGGGCCATTGTCCATACAGTGGAACCAGGTCGGTAGCAAGCTCCCGGTAGGCACCCAAAAGGGACGGATCTTTTCATCCAGTCGTTGGGCCAGCGAATAGGGATTTAGTTTTTCTCTGATCCAGCGCCTGCGCTCCAGAGCGCCCCAATGGGGTGAGCGACTGTCACACAGTAAAAAATACCCGCCCCGCTCAAGAAACATTTCCCGGAATAAATCAGAAGGTTTCCCTGTTAAACCCACCGCGAGACCAGAGGCGAAGTCGATGTCACTGATACTGGAGCTTAACCAGGCGGACGAGCTCACATCCAGGATTGGTCCACCACCTGTGTCATTTCCCACGGACGGCCGGGAGACAGCATCGCTCGTCAGATGTTCCCGGGTAGCGGGCTGCCCCAGGTCAGGCCATACAATCACCTCGATCTCATCAAGTAACCCCCGGAAACCAAAATAATGATCAAAAGCCCGCATAAGTAAATGCCATTCATCATTCTCACAAACCATATAGGGGCCGGTGCCGACGGGTTGGGCAGCAAAATTATCCCGTATAGCGTGGTCGGCAGGTAAAATCATGGCTGCCGGATCGGCTAATAATTGCGGCAATAAATGATCCGGTTGGGTCAGTTCAATAGTGACGCTTAATACACCATGCTCATCAATTTTTTTTAGATGTGAAAACAGCGGCAATTGAGCACAGCGGGTTAATGAGACCACCACATCCTGGCTGGTGAGCTCACGTCCATCGTGAAATCGCACGCCAGGCCTCAAGAAAAAGCGCCAGTGCAAAGGATCAAGCATGCGCCAGTAATGGGCCAGATCTTTTTCAACTACCCCACTTTCGTCATTAATACGGGTGAGTCCATTAAATATTTGTCTGACCAGATGGAGTTCCGAACGACGAAGTGGCGTACCCGGATAGAGATTGGGCATAGTGCGATAATAGGGAATACGTAACGACTGGTAATCATCACGGATGTTATATCCTAATCTGGCCCGCAGCAACGGTGCGATGAGGTGCTTTTCAGCCCCAAGTAGCTCAAGAGCAGCACCAAAGTTACCGGATTTCAACAGATGTTCAGCTTTTTCCATTCGCAATTGCTGTTCGCTGCACAACAGCCGTAGCCGGGCTTGATGGCCACGTCCCGGACTGGCATGCCACTCCAGCCAATGACGAGCTTGCATATCGACCAGCAGTGAACGCATGTGGCGCTTGCTGCAACAGAGCTTATCCGCCAGGCCCTGTAGCGTGATGTTCTCTTCTCTGTGGGGAAACAGAGTCAGCAGGCGTAAATACTGATGTTCAAGCCGTTGACCATACATAAAAGAGGAACCTTAAAGGGAAAAAGACAGCAATTTTTAATCTCATCGTTTTAGTCCATTATTTTTTCGACAGCAAGGAATACTGATCGAGATGCCACAAATAATGGATGTACCCTGCTGCCAGGACACATATCGGAGCCGGATGCATCAGATGGTTACTGAACCGATGGACATGGTTTAGTTTCGCAATCACCGATACTTTTCACCGCTGTGCCGGTAAAAGTGGCGAACTACTTTAGCTCAGGAATATGAAATGACCCTACATCTGAATAAAGACACTACTGTCTGCATGTCTCTCGCCGCAAGACCCAGTAATTTCGGGACGCGTTTTCATAATTATCTGTATGACGCCCTGGGACTTGATTATCTCTACAAAGCGTTTACCACCACCGATTTG
Source organism: Raoultella sp. (assembly GCF_039594335.1). Classification (NCBI taxonomy): domain Bacteria; kingdom Pseudomonadati; phylum Pseudomonadota; class Gammaproteobacteria; order Enterobacterales; family Enterobacteriaceae; genus Klebsiella; species Raoultella sp. The sequence continues at coordinate 21,214 of NZ_JBCNNS010000068.1, read as the reverse complement.
GCGAGTGCTATCGCCGGCGTTCGGGCTCTGGGTATTCGCGGTTGCGCCATCTCCATGCCGTTTAAACAGGACTGTATCGCCCTTGTGGATGAATTAGACGCGTCTGCTAAAGCCATTAATTCAGTGAATACCATTGTGAATACTCACGGTTATCTGAAAGCCTATAACACGGATTATATTGCTATCACCACGTTGCTAAGGCAATTTCGGGTGCCAACCAGTCTGGTATTCGCGCTGCGCGGTAGTGGTGGAATGGCCAAAGCAGTGGCTTGTGCTCTGCGAGATACTGGATTCAAAAAGGGATATATCGTCGCGATTGACGAAGAGAGTGGCCGCAGTCTGGCTGAATTATGCGGTTATGAATGGCGTCCGGATATGGAAGGGTTACAGCCAGGGTTATTGATTAACGCAACGCCGATTGGCATGACCGGCAGCGAAGACGCCGACAAAATGTCTTATACCCCAGACGAAGTCGATGCAGCCGACATTATATTCGATGTGGTCGCAATGCCGGAACAAACACCGCTGATACAATACGCCAGAGCAAAAAATAAAGTCGTTATAACCGGTTCCGAAGTATTTGCTATTCAGGCGGTAGAACAATTTGCCTTGTACACGGGGATTCGGCCCGACAAGGAGTTATTCCATCAGGCCGCCGCATATTCCCGACAATAAATAATGAAATAACACTATTTCCCTGTGACGATAAAGCAATAAAAAAAGCCTTAATCCTTAATAGAATCATCGAAAAGAAGGCGTACCCTATGAACAAACGTATTATTGCCATCACTGCTTGTCCCACTGGCGTGGCGCATACCTTTATGGCCGCAGAAGCCCTGACTGTTGCGGCCACGAAGCAAGGATATTGGGTCAAAGTAGAAACACATGGATCGGTGGGAGCAAAAAATGAATTAACCACTGCTGAGATTGCATCTGCCGATGTGGTCATTATCGCCGCCGATATCGACGTCGATTTGTCCCGTTTCACGGATAAACGACTTTATCGCACCAGTACTGGCGCAGCACTGAAAAAACCTGCCCAGGAAATTGCTCAGGCCCTTGCCTCGGCAACGCTCTATGGTGGTAGGGATGCGAAAAAACCAGCACCGTCGCTAAAAGCGGAACTGCCGGGAGTATACAAACATTTGATGACTGGTGTATCTCATATGTTGCCGCTAGTGGTGGCTGGCGGCCTGTGTATTGCGCTCTCGTTTGTTTTTGGCATTCAGGCTTTCAAAGAGCCAGGCACGCTGGCAGCGGCTCTGATGCAAATCGGCGGGAAGGCGGCTTTCGCACTGATGGTGCCGGTACTGGCCGGTTTTATTGCATTTTCTATCGCTGACCGCCCCGGACTGGCACCTGGACTGATTGGCGGTATGCTTGCCAGCAATAGCGGTGCGGGTTTTCTAGGCGGTATAGTGGCTGGTTTTCTGGCGGGTTATGTTGCTAAGTATCTGGCAGAGAAAATTCGCCTGCCGCAGGCAATGGATGCGTTAAAGCCTGTACTGGTGATTCCATTGTTGGCGACACTGATTACCGGACTGGTGATGATTTATGTGGTGGGAGGCCCGGTTTCCGCCGCTATGTTGGGATTGACCACGTTCCTGGCCGGTATGACGACCGCCAATGCCGTGCTACTCGGAATTTTGCTGGGGGCGATGCAATGCTTCGATCTTGGTGGGCCGGTCAATAAAGCTGCATACACTTTCGGCGTTGGGTTGCTGGCGTCCCAGTCTTATCAACCTATGGCGGCGATCATGGCTGCCGGTATGGTGCCAGCATTGGGAATGGGCGTCACTACCTGGCTGGCAAAAGCTAAATTCTCCCAACAGGAGCGTGAGGCTGGCAAAGCATCTTTTGTGCTGGGCCTGTGCTTTATCTCCGAGGGGGCCATTCCCTTTGCTGCCCGAGACCCAATGCGCGTGATCCCGTCGACGATGGCTGGCGGTGCACTGGCCGGTGGTTTGTCGATGTTTTTCGGCTGCACGCTGATGGCTCCTCACGGCGGGCTGTTTGTGCTGGCGATCCCTCATGCTGTGGGGCATGTTGCAATGTATCTGGTTTCTATCATCGCCGGTACAGTGCTGACTGGTATTATGTATGCTGTACTTAAACCGACAGCGCAGCTACAAATAGCGGAATCCTGAGGGCTGAACGGGGACCTCACTCATTCAGAGAGCCCAGGAAGGAATCCTTGAGTGGCATACCCGTTATAAAAGAATCAGATGCAGTTCACTTTCAACCTGGATCGATACTCTCTCGCCGTTTTGTCGTCACGGATGGCAGCGCGGCGATGCAATCATGTGAAATTCTCTGGCATAAAAAAAGCCCGTTATTACGCGGGCTTGGTGCTGCCGGTGAGATATTGCGAGACTTGATGAGTTCGACCAGCAATTTACTCGATGTTCTGGATCTGCTCGCGCATTTGCTCGATCAGGACTTTCAGTTCGATGGCGGAATTGGTCACTTCGGCATTAATGGATTTCGATGCCAGAGTGTTCGACTCGCGGTTAAATTCCTGCATCATAAAGTCAAGACGGCGGCCAACGGCTTCTTTCTTCTTCAGGATGTTCCAGGTCTCTTTTACGTGCGCTTCCAGACGATCCAGCTCTTCAGCGACGTCGATACGCTGTGCCATCAGCACCAGCTCTTGTTCGAGACGGTTGTTTTCCAGCTGTACTTCTGCATCTTCCAGCCTGGAAACCAGACGGTCGCGTTGCCACTGTAAGATTTCCGGCATATGAGCGCGCACTTTGGCGACCTCGGCGGTGACGCCTTCCAGACGTTGCTCAATAAGCGCTTTCAGCGCCTGGCCTTCGGTCTCGCGGGCAACGATAAAATCATCCAGCGCGCCGTTCAGGGCGGAGAGAATATCGGCGGCAATCGCATCGAGATCCTGTTCCCGAGCGGCCATTACGCCAGGCCAGCGCAGAATATCAACCGGGTTGATTTCGCCTTCGTCGCTCTGCATTTTGACCCAGTTGGCGGCATTGACCAGCTGTTTTGCGAGATTTTCGTTCAGAATCAGCTCGCCCTGGGCGCTGGGATCCTGCTCAAAACGTAAGGTGCATTCAACTTTGCCACGGGTCAGGCGTGAACGAATACGCTCACGCACAACAGGTTCCAGGCTACGGAACTGCTCCGGCAGACGGAAATAAGTTTCCAGATATCGTTGGTTTACCGAGCGCAGTTCCCACGCGGCACTGCCCCATTCACCCTTGATTTCACGCCGGGCATAGGCGGTCATACTGCGGATCATAGACGTTCCTGTTTTTAAAGGAGAGTGAGGTGGATTATAGCTTTCAGGGCCTTATCAGGATAGGAATAAGCGAGCATTATCCGTGTAGACACGTTATCCTTCCGACAGCCCCTCTGTTGGCGGCATCGCGGCGCCCTGAGCGCCAGTTATCTATGCTATCAGGGGGGCGTCCTCTCATGCATCACGCATGATTTTGTGTATAATGCGCGCCACATTCGTTTCAAGCCGGAGAGATCATTATGCGTCCAGCAGGTCGTAGCGCTAATCAGGTGCGTCCCGTCACCCTGACCCGTAACTATACAATACACGCAGAAGGCTCCGTGCTGGTCGAATTTGGCGACACCAAAGTGTTGTGCACCGCCTCGATTGATGAAGGCGTGCCGCGCTTCCTGAAAGGCCTGGGCCAGGGTTGGATTACAGCAGAATATGGCATGCTGCCGCGTGCAACGCATACCCGTAACGCGCGTGAAGCCGCGAAAGGGAAACAGGGCGGCCGTACCATGGAAATCCAGCGCCTGATTGCCCGTGCGCTGCGTGCGGCGGTCGATCTGAAAGCGCTGGGCGAATTCACGATTACCCTCGATTGCGATGTTTTGCAGGCAGACGGTGGCACCCGTACCGCATCCATTACCGGCGCCTGCGTGGCGCTGGCCGATGCGCTGAATAAGCTGGTGGCGGTCGGCAAGCTGAAAAGCAATCCAATGAAAGGGATGGTCGCTGCGGTTTCCGTGGGTATCGTCAATGGCGAAGCGCTTTGCGATCTGGAATATGTCGAGGATTCAGCGGCGGAAACCGATATGAACGTGGTGATGACCGAAGATGGTCGCATCATTGAGGTACAGGGCACCGCGGAAGGCGAGCCGTTTACCCACGAAGAGCTACTTACCTTGCTGGCCCTGGCCCGCGGGGGTATCGAATCCATTGTCGCAAGGCAGAAAGCGGCATTAGAGAATTAATTTTAAGGGCGGCTGATGAGTCGCCCTTTTTTTTACGTTTTATCCTTCATGCGGTCTTTCGTCGGCTGCGACCAGCTCACAGAATTATCGACGTTTCTGTACCGCCTGATGACACGTGAAGAATTTGACGTAAGCCTAAATGATGAAAAGTAAGATGAGGAGCAAATCCATGAAACCGTATCAGCGCCAGTTTATTGAGTTTGCGCTTAACAAGCAGGTCCTTAAGTTTGGCGAATTTACGCTGAAATCCGGGCGTAAGAGTCCCTATTTCTTCAACGCCGGCCTGTTTAATACCGGGCGCGATCTGGCACTGTTAGGCCGTTTCTACGCCGAAGCGCTGGTCGATTCCGGAATTGATTTCGATCTGCTGTTTGGTCCGGCTTATAAAGGGATTCCTATCGCGACGACGACCGCGGTTGCGCTCGCAGAGCACCATGATCTGGATTTGCCTTACTGCTTTAACCGCAAAGAAGCAAAAACCCACGGTGAGGGGGGCAACCTGGTCGGCAGCGCCCTGCAGGGACGCGTCATGCTGGTTGACGATGTGATTACCGCCGGCACCGCGATTCGCGAGTCGATGGAAATTATCCAGGCGCACGGCGCGGAACTGGCCGGCGTGCTGATCTCTCTGGATCGCCAGGAACGTGGCCGCAGCGAAATCTCCGCGATTCAGGAAGTCGAGCGTGACTACGGCTGCAAAGTGATTTCTATCGTGACGCTGAAAGACCTGATTGCCTATCTGGAAGAGAAGCCGGAGATGGCTGAGCATCTGGCGACGGTACGTGCTTACCGCGAAGAGTTTGGCGTATAAGTCAAAAGCCCGGAGGCGACAATCCTCCGGGATTTCAGTTACCGCAGCTGTGCGGCGACCAGCGGCCAGCGGGCTTCAAAATCATCCGTCGGACGATATTTAAACTCACTGCGCACAAAACGCGACAGCATGCCTTCGCAGAATGCCAGCAGCTGGCTGGCCAGCAGTGCCTCATCGAGGGCGTAGCCTTCACCTTCACGCATTTTCTTCTCACGCATGACCTGGCGCAACTGAACCTCAATACGTTCAAACAGTTGGTTAATCCGCCCCTGGAGACGATCCTGTTCAAACATCAGCGCATGGCCGGTCAGAATTCGCGTCAGCCCAGGATTACGCTCACCAAACCCAAGAATCAGCAGCACAATCAGACGCAGGCGCGCCGATGTGTCTTTTTCATCTTTTAAAATCAAATTGATGCGCGTAATTAGACTGTCTTCGATAAACTCAATCAGGCTATCGAACATGCGGGTTTTACTGGGAAAATGACGGTACAACGCCGCTTCGGACACGCCGACAGACGCCGCCAGTTTCGCTGTGGTAATGCGTTGACTACCATCGCTGGATTCAAGCATCAGGGCCAGAGACTGAAGTATTTCTTCGCGACGATTCCTTTTCGCAGTTTGTTTTTCTGCCATGTTTTAAAATACCCCTGAAAATAAGCACTTGTCAGGCAGACATCCACAAAGTGACCGCAAACGGTCGTTTGCGGCGATGTTATTGCATTAGTGCACTTTGGGATGCGGATTCGATATGGTCGGGCTTATGCGCGCCCTGAGTGACCAAAGCCACCTTCGCCACGTTCGGTGGCGTCAAAATCTTCCACCAGGTTAAATTCCGCCTGCACGACGGGTACAAAGACCATTTGAGCGATACGCTCGCCGGGTTCAATCGTAAAGCTCTGCTGGCCGCGGTTCCAGACGGAAACCATCAGTTGCCCCTGGTAGTCGGAGTCAATAAGGCCAACCAGGTTGCCCAGAACCACGCCGTGCTTATGACCCAGCCCGGAGCGTGGCAGAATCACCGCCGCCAGAGACGGATCGGCGATATGAATAGCCAGACCGGTCGGCAACAGCGTGGTTGCACCCGGAACCAGCTCTACGGCGTCGTCGAGACAGGCTCGCAGGTCAAGTCCGGCGGAGCCGGAGGTGGCATAGGTCGGCAGCGGAAATTGCTGACCAACACGCGGGTCAAGAATCTTAACGTCGATTTTTTTCATCATAACGGGTCACGATCTCGTCGAGTAATAATTGGCCAAGGAGTTCCTTACGCTCAAGTGGTAAGCGCTTATCTCCATCTTGCCAGAAAAGGTGTAATGCGTTGCTGTCGCTGTTAAATCCTTGATCAGGCTGAGAAACATCGTTAGCGCAAATCAGGTCGAGATTTTTGCGAGCGCGTTTTTGTCTCGCGTATTCTTCCACATTATTCGTTTCGGCGGCAAACCCTACGACAAAAGGCCGATGAGCCGCGAGTGCTGCCACCCCGGCAACAATATCCGGATTTTTGATCATTTTGAGGGTGAGTTCATTACCTTGCTTTTTAATTTTTTCTTCAGCGATAGCGACTGCACGATAGTCGGCTACGGCGGCGCAGCCAATAAAAATCTGCTGCTGCTGAGCGCTGTGCTGGACCGCAGCTTCCATTTCCAGCGCGGTCGTGACATCGATCCGCTGTACACACGGCGGCGTCGGTAATGCAACCGGCCCGCTCACCAGCGTGACGTTCGCCCCGCGGGCGGCGGCGGCGGCGGCAATGGCAAACCCCATCTTACCGGAGCTGTGGTTAGTAATATAACGCACCGGATCCAGCGGTTCACGCGTGGGGCCTGCGGTAATCATGATGTTGAGATGTTGCAAATCTTTGACAGGCGAAAAATGCGCGGCGGCTAAATCAACAATCGTCATCGGATCCAGCATGCGGCCAGGGCCAATGTCGCCACAGGCCTGACTACCGCTGTCCGGACCCCAGAGCAGCAGGCCGCGTGAGGTAAGCACCTCAAGGTTATGCTGTGTGGCCGCGGCACGGTACATCTGCTGATTCATCGCCGGGACAACGGCAACCGGAGAGGGGGTCGCAAGGCAGATAGTGGAAACCAGATCGTTGGCCATACCTGCCGCGACGCGGGCAATCAGATCGGCGGTTGCCGGGGCGAGGATAACCAGGTCCGCCCATTTACCCAGCTCAATGTGACCCATCGCCGCTTCCGCTGCCGGGTCGAGCAGACTATCGGAGACCGGATAACCAGACACCGCCTGCAGGCTCAGTGGCGTAATAAAGGCTTTGGCGGCTTCCGTCATGGCGACGCGCACATCCGCACCACGGTCACGCAGGCGGCGCACCAGTTCCGGCGTTTTGTAGGCAGCAATGCCGCCGCTCACACCAAGAACGATCTTTTTACCAGCCAGACTCATCATGATTCTTTCCTGTTGCAGTACACCAGAATCCGCGCATCTTACCACAATCCCGCCGCCGTCGCGTGGCTGCCAGGAATTCACTTTGCGAGGCGCTACGCAAGAGGTATATGCGCTAGTCGGCAGCACCGTCGGGTTGTGTCAGGATGGGGGGCACGAGAAAGGAGAGGCCCTATGGATGCACCGGAACCCCTGATGCCACGGGAAAAAATGTGGCTTTACGGCATTGAGACGTTGTCGGATGTTGAGCTGTTGGCGCTGTTCTTACGCACCGGAACACGGGACAAAGATGTCATGACGTATTCACATGATCTGCTACAGCGTTTTGGTTCGCTGTATGGCCTGCTGTCAGCGAATAAAGCGCAGTTTGAGACGGTAGACGGGATTGGCCTGGCGAAATATGCTCAGCTAAAGGGGGTTGCCGAGCTGGCTCGGCGTTATTTTAGCCTGCGGCTGGTTGAAGAGCCCTCTCTGGTCACGCCGCTGATGACGCTGGAGTTTTTGCAAAGCCACCTTTCCGATGAGGAACGAGAGATCTTCATCGTGATCTTTTTAGATAATCAGAACCGGGTATTGAAACATAGCCGACTTTTTTCTGGTACTCTTAGCCACGTAGAGGTGCATCCGCGAGAAATTGTACGTGAAGCCATCAAAGTGAACGCCGCTGCGGTGATCCTTGCACATAATCATCCGTCCGGCAGTCCCGAGCCGAGTAAGGCCGACAGACTGATGACCGAACGTGTGGTAAAGTGTTGTGGTTTCATGGATATACGAGTACTCGATCATCTCGTAATCGGTCGCGGTGCGTACGTATCTTTTGCCGAACGCGGCTGGATTTAGCCCCGATCACGCGATCCAGCGGGATCTTTGTCTGTTCGGGACTTGAGCACATCGCCGAGTCAGCGTATACTACGCCACCTTTGAGAATCTCGGGTTTGGCATTTGGGCCTGGCAATCGATGGTTCACTTAGAACTGCGATGACCGGGCTGTAAAGCCTGACGAGGCGCCGATACCCCATACGAAGCTCGAGCTAATTTGATTTTTGGAGAATAGACATGTCCCGAGTCTGCCAAGTTACTGGCAAGCGTCCGGTGACCGGTAACAACCGTTCCCACGCGCTGAACGCGACCAAACGCCGTTTCCTGCCGAACCTGCACTCTCACCGTTTCTGGGTTGAGAGCGAAAAGCGTTTTGTCACCCTGCGTGTATCTGCTAAAGGTATGCGTGTTATTGATAAGAAAGGCATCGATACAGTTCTGTCTGAACTGCGTGCCCGTGGCGAAAAGTACTAAGTACTAAGAGGAAATAAATCATGGCTAAAGGTATTCGTGAGAAAATCAAGCTGGTTTCTTCTGCTGGTACTGGTCACTTCTATACCACCACGAAGAACAAACGTACTAAGCCGGAAAAACTGGAACTGAAAAAATTCGATCCAGTTGTCCGTCAGCACGTTTTATACAAAGAAGCTAAAATCAAATAATTTTAGTTTCCTTGTAAAGAAAACCCCGCTCCGGCGGGGTTTTTTGTTTTTTTCCCGCCAGAAACCGTCGGATAAACCCTGCCGGGAATTTGCTTCCCTACCGTCTGTTGCTGCATCACAATACTCTGGGTTAACGGAGGAAAACGAATGCCTGAATTACCTGAGGTAGAAACCAGCCGTCGTGGCATCGAACCCTACCTGGTGGGCGCGACCATTCTGCATGCTGTTATTCGCAACGGACGTCTGCGCTGGCCGGTGAGTGAAGAAATCTATCGTCTTAGCGACATGCCGGTGCTGAGTGTGCAGCGACGTGCTAAATACCTGCTGCTGGAGCTTCCCGGCGGCTGGATTATCATCCACCTTGGGATGTCGGGAAGTCTACGTATCCTGAGTGAAGAGCTGCCGGCAGAAAAGCACGATCATGTTGACCTCGTGATGAGTAATGGCAAGGTCCTGCGTTACACCGATCCACGCCGCTTTGGCGCCTGGCTGTGGACCCGCACCCTGGAAGGGCATCCTGCGCTGGCGCATCTTGGCCCAGAGCCCTTGAGCGATGATTTTAATGCCGACTATTTGCAGCAGAAGTGCGCGAAAAAGAAAACCGCCATTAAACCCTGGCTGATGGATAACAAGCTGGTGGTCGGGGTAGGCAATATTTACGCCAGTGAATCGCTGTTTTCGGCCGGGATCCATCCCGATCGGCTGGCGTCTTCGCTTTCGCGCGAAGAGTGCGAACGGCTGGTAAAAGTGATTAAAGCGGTGCTGCTACGATCGATTGAGCAGGGGGGGACGACGCTGAAGGATTTCCTGCAAAGTGATGGCAAGCCGGGCTACTTCGCCCAGGAACTGCAGGTTTATGGCCGCAAGGGCGAACTTTGTCGCGTTTGTGGTACGCCGATTACGGCCAGCAAACACGCGCAGCGGGCAACTTTTTATTGTCGCCAGTGCCAGAAGTAAAGCGTGGTGGTTGCGTTGATCCCGGCTCGCGCTGCGCTTAGCCCAGGCTGCAGGTTTCCAGCAGTCTGTGGACGAGTGGCCCGGACAAGGCACGTCAGCGCCGCCTCCGGGAAGCGCGTCCTACAGTTTTTTCAGCAGCGCCTGGTGTACGTTGGCAGGCAGGAAGTGGGAAACATCTCCCTGGTGGCGCGCCACTTCCTTCACCAGCGATGAAGAGATAAACGACCATTCTTTGCAGGGCATCAGGAATACGCTTTCCAGCGTCGGCATCAGGTGGCGGTTCATATGTGCCAGCTGCATCTCATATTCGAAGTCGGCTACCGCACGTAAACCGCGAATCAGGATATTCGCCTGCTGCGCGCGGGCAAAATTCGCCATCAGATCGCTGAAACCAATCACCTCGACATTAACCAGATGTGCCGTTGCCTGCTCCGCCAGCGCAATACGCTCATCGAGCGTGAACATCGGTTTTTTACTCGGACTGGCGGCAATAGCCAGCAGCACCTTGTCAAACATGCTGGCGGCACGCGTGACGATATCGATATGCCCGTTGGTAATGGGGTCGAAGGTACCCGGATAGATCGCTTTTGTGCTCATAATTACACTTTCTCTGAATAGCCGCGGCTCAGCGCCCACAGCTCGGTGTATTTATTAAACGTATACTGCGCGTTGACCACGGCGAGTAGCCAGCCCTGTTTACCATCCAGCACGCCGCCACGCAGCAGCAGCGTTTTTACAAAAGCACCCAGCGTATGGCCGAAAATGCTCGCCAGAGAGGTCTTCTTTCCCTTCTGGTGGCGCTCGCGCGCCCATGCAGAGGCATAGGCCAGCTGCTTTTGCTGGAAGTCGGAGAAGTCGCGGCAGGTCAGATGCAGTAAATCGCCCGACAGTTCGATAACCTGCGCGCCTTTGGCATCGAGCGATTCGTGCACCAGATTATTGTTATAGCGGAAACGGCTGCGTTCGTACAAACGCATGACGCGATCGGGATACCAGCCGCTATGGCGCATAAAGCGGCCAAGGAAATAGTTACGCCGGGCAATACTGTAGACGGCACCGCTTTGGGGAGCCTCCAGTACGCGGCGAAGCGAGCTGGCCAGCTCCGGCGTCACGCGTTCATCGGTATCAATCATCAGCACATAGTCGCCGGTCGCGTAGTCCTGGGCGCGCTGACGCTGAATACCGTAGCCTTGCCAGTCGCTGTTGATGTAGACCGTCGCGCCGAGGCTACGGGCCAGTTCGACGGTGTTATCGCTACTGCCGGAGTCCAGCAGCACGATTTCATCGGCCCAGTCTACGGAGGCCAGGCAATCTGCCAGCAGATCCGCCGCATTTTTGGCGATCATCACGACGGACAGTCGGGTCGACATTAGTGGCTCCGTTGCGGCAGATAGGGTTGCAGTAACTGTAGCAGACGCGAGAGCGCGCCCTGGTTTTGATGCAACACTTCCACCGCATGGCGGCCGTACCACAGACGATAGTCTTCATCGGTGAGCAGGTTGGAGACCTGGGTGACCAGAGAATTGACGTCAGTAACGGTAATCAGGCCATCGTCCTGCTGCAACTTGGCACAAATATCTTTGAAATTAAACGTGTGCGGGCCCATCAGTACCGGTATGGCATGCGCCGCCGGCTCCAGCGGGTTGTGACCACCGCGCTCGACCAGACTGCCGCCAACGAAGGCGAGGTCGGCAATGCCGTACAGCAGCATCAGCTCGCCCATAGTATCGCCGATCACCACCTGGGTGCTGTTCGACGGGATTTCGCCGGTGCTACGCAGCGTGAAGCTCATCCTCGCTTTCTGCACCATTTCTCGTGCTTCGGCGAAGCGCTCAGGGTGGCGAGGGACGAGAATCAACAGCAGGTCAGGGAAGGTATCAAGCAGCTTCCTGTGCGCCTGCAGAATAATTTGTTCTTCACCGTCGTGGGTACTGGTGGCGATCCAGACTTTGCGGTGCGGCGCCCACTGGCGGCGAAGCGTAATCGCGCGTGCGGCCAGCTCTGGCGTCACGGAAATATCAAATTTGAGGCTGCCGGTGACCGCCAGCTGGTTGCGCTTCAGACCCAGAGCCAGAAAGCGATTGCCGTCTTCTTCATTCTGCGCCGCAATCAGCGTGATGCGGCTGAGCAGCCGACGCATAAATTTTCCAAGCTTCGCGTAGCCTTTGGCGGAACGTTCCGACAGACGGGCGTTGGCGATGACCAACGGAATTTTACGTTTGTGCAGCGCGGCGACCATATTCGGCCACAACTCGGTTTCCATCACGATAACCAGCTTCGGTTGCACCGTGTTGAGGAAGCGATTCATCGCGCAGGGCAAATCGTAAGGCAGATAGACATGGTGAACATCTTTGCCAAAGGCGGACATGGCGCGTTCTGAACCGGTCGGCGTCATGGTGGTGACGGTGATAGGCAGCGAGGGGTAGCGGTGGCGCAGCGCGCGCACTAGCGGGATAGCAGCAAGCGTCTCACCCACGGAAACGGAATGCAGCAAAATCCCATCTGGTGCTACCTTGTTCTGACAGAAGCCATAACGTTCCGCCCAGCGTTTACGATAGGCAGGGGCTTTACGGCTGCGTAATAATAGTCGTAGCCACACCAACGGCTGTATAAGGTAGAGTAAAGTGGTATAAAGCAATTCCAAAGGATGTATCCGTTTTTTGTTTCAGCGGGCAAATTCTAAGCATTTAGTGTGCTTAAAGCTATCTCTTAAGGCGCTTTAGTGCCGACGATGAGTGAAGGGCACGTACCGTAGCAGCGTAAACCTCGGCGATGCTGACGCCTTTTATCCCGCTTTGCTCTTCTGACGAGCGAATGAGCTGATGGATCGCCTGATCCTGAATCGGGGCGGCGCCATCGATAGCACCCTGGCTTCCATAGAGCCCCACGCTTGGTGTTTTCACGGCAATGGCAATATGTAACGGGCCGGTATCGCCGACGACCAGGACCTTAAACCCAGCCACTTTTGCCGCCAGTTGGATAAGGTTTGTCGTGCCGGCGACGTTTTTAACCCTGTCGCTTGCGACCGACATGCCTTCAATAATGCGCTGATTCAGCGCCCTCTCGCTCGCCGCGCCGATCAGCTCAATCTGAATAGTGTCATGATTGTGGATAAGTTGCTCGATCAACTGTGAAAAATTTTCCTCCGGCCAACATCTTTCAGGCGTGGATGCCCCGGCATGAATCCCGATAACGGGGATATCGTGATGCTCCGGCGTAAAGGGTGCCGGAATGAACATCTCCTCTGATGGCGTATCGATGCCCACGGCGTCCAGCAGTTGGGTTTTCTGATGTATCAGATGGATATTGCCATTTTGTCTGTTATCGTAAAATGCGGATAGATACGGTGCCAGAAGGAAAGCCGCTCTTCCCTGATAATCGTTGAAATACACGTCTTTCAGGATATAGCGGGAGCGAGCCAGAGACGCCGCAATGATATCGTAGGGGGTGTGTGAATGCAGAATAAACGTTGCATCAACGCCATGGCGACGCAACGTTTTTGCCAGCGTCAGCACGCCGTTGGCTTTTCCGTTCCAGTACAGAACCTCATCGAAGAGCGGGCTACCGATGGCCAGGTCCTTGTTACGCTGATTGATAACCAACAGCAGCTTTGCATCCGGCCAGCGGGCTTTTATGGCCCCTATGGCTGGCGTATTTAACAGGAAATCCCCTAACGCCGTTGTCGAAAATACCGCAATGGTATTCAGTCGTTCCTGTGCCGGGAAACGGGTAATTTTTTTGACGCTATAGCCGGTTGCCTTCAGGATAGTGAGGAAGACGCCAGCGGCGACTTGTTTCGCAATTTTACTCATACATCTCCAGAATATACTGCTGTTTCTCCGGCGGGTTACGGGGCGCGTACTTAGTTTGCCAGCCTTTTCTTCAAACGGAAATAACGTCGTCCCAGCCGCCAGCGTAAGCGCAGATCGTGGGCATTTTTCCAGATGAGCTGCCATATGCCGCGCTCAAAAAATTCTGCAATAAGCTTGCGTTGTTTTTCGCGATCTTTCATCTCGTCTATCGTATGAATGATCCCTAACCCCTCTTTCGCTATTTGCCAGCGGCAGGCGGGAATATCGCGAACCTTGTCCGGGTAGCGCTGGTTGATAGCGTCCAGCATCTCCAGAATTTTCATGTAGTGGCGCGCTGAGCGCATCAGCGTGTCATCGTTGTCGGGTTTGTGCGACACCGATTCCGAGTGAATATAGTAATCGTAGAACTGTTCGCTGGTGTACTGCACACGTTCAGCCGCCAGCAGGGCTTCCGTGGTCCACGGAATGTCCTGATGACGTAATCCGGGCTCGAAGTGGAACGTGTGCTGCATGATAAATTCGCGGCGATAGATATTCAGCCAGGTCACGTGCAGGAACTTACGAGAATCCAGCGCCTGTTTTAACCACACGTGACCGGGCAAAACGCCGGTCGACTGCAGCCGATCCAGTGGAAAAATAGGATGGATATCTTTTTTCGTCTCGTAGACGTAGCGGCCGTTGCAGGTGGCCACGTCAAGGTTGCCCTTTTCCGCCATTGCCAGCAGGGTGCGGTACATTCCGGGATAAAGCTTGTCGTCGATATCCGGAAAGGTCAGGTACTTACCCGTTGCCACGGCGAGGCCGGTGTTACGCGCCACCGAAACGCCCTGGTTTTCCTGCTCCAGCACGAGCACGTTTTGCAGGCGCTCTTTCCACTGCTCGATAACCGCCAGGCTACCGTCTGTCGAACCGTCGTTGACCAGGATCAGCTCATAGCTTTCCAGCTGCTGTTGCTCAATGCACTCAAAGAATTGCGCAAGGAATTTTTCGCCGTTATAAACGGCAGCCACAATGCTCAGTAAAGGCGTTTGACTCATAAATCATTCGATCCTGGTTTAATAGCGCCGTCAGCCGCGACGCAACTGACGGTATTGCTGACAAATCGTATCCACGCTGAATTTTTCCAGCACGGAAGGGTCGATGGCTGGTGGGTTATGGTAAATGCTTTGCATCGTCCGGGCCAGCGCCGGGCTGTTCAGATCGGCCAGACCACGGGCTAATTCGCCGGTGAGAATTTCCGTCACTCCGCCAGGGCAGCGGGTGCTGGCGACCGGGGTATCCAGCAGAAGAGCCTCAACCACCACGTTACCGAAGCCTTCGCTGTCGGAGCTGAGCACCAGCATCCGCGCGTGCTTAATCCACGGCAGCGGGTTTTTCTGGAAGCCTTTAAACAGGACCCTGTCGCCAACCTGCAGCCGTTGCGCTAGTTGACGCAGGCGCTGTTCCTGTTCCGGCTTTCCCTGACCCAGCAGCACCAGCGGCGCATCGATACCGCTTTGCGCATAGGCTTCGATCAGGCGATCGTGGCGTTTCCCCGGGTGGAATCGACCGACATGAATAATATAGTCACCCGCGGGCTGCTCGCCAGGCGCAGCGGCGGCGGCGCGCAGAGCGGGAATGTCGAACGGGTTATAAATGGTTTTTAACTGTGCCGGGCGTAGGGCGAACTGTTCGACCAGATCCTGGCCTACCGCATCGGAGACGGTGATGACGTTGCGTCCCTGGTAGACACGCTTAATCTTCTGCTGCTTCATCCAGCGATCAAAGCCGGTGCGATGGCCCAGATACGATGTGGAAAAGACACCATGCAGACAGAACCAGACGTTCCGGTTTTTCAACGTCCGGCTACGGGCGACAATACGATCGGTTTTATGCAGGTTGGAGAGCACCAAATCGAATTCGCCCTGCTGCTCGGCTGTGACTATTGCCGAATCCAGCTGACGGGCGCGGCGCGAAAGCTCGGTGATTTTGCGCCAGGGTGTCCGGCTGCGGTCACTCACAACCTGATAATCCAGCCCTTCCGGCAGCGTATAATCACAGACATCGCGCAGGGAAAAGAGCGAGACCCGTTCGCCCTGGCTCAGAAAATGCTCCGCCAGCGTCAGCACGACTTTTTCCGCACCGCCGCCGGGCAGGCCGTCGATCACAAACAGTATACGCATCGTTATTTCACCAGATCCTGATAGAGGGAGAGCAACTGCGTCGATAACCGTTCGCTGGTGCAGTCCATAATGCGTTCCCGGGCGCGGCTCCCCTCTGCGGAGCCTAGCGCGCGGGCAGGGAGTGCCATTACCGCCTGCTGAAGCGCAGGAATATCGAGCGCATCGCAGACAAAGCCGTTGTGCCCCTGCACGATAAATTCAGCACCGCCGCAACCGGTGGTGGTGATCACCGGCAGGCCGCAGGCCATGGCTTCCAGAATAACGTTCGGGAACGGGTCGTACAGCGTTGGCAGCAGCAGGCCGTCGGCCATTTGATAAAACGGCAGGGTTTCCGACTGCATGCCGAAAAAGCGGACCCGCTCCTCGCAGTTCAGCGTTTTCGCCAACTGTTGATAACGCCCCTGCTCTTTATCTTTGCCAACGACCAGCAGATAGCGGTTGGTCGGCGCGATGGCGTGAATCGCCGCATCCAGCCCCTTGCGCTCAAAGCCGGAGCCGACGTAGATCAGGCAAGTCGCCTGTAGCGGCAGATTCCATTGGTTACGTAGCGCAACAAAGGCTGCTTCCGCAGGCGGCAGAAAACGCTGGTTATCGATGGCGTTATAGATAACGTGGATTTTTTCCGCGGGCAGGCCAAAGTCTTCAATAATCTCGCGTTTTATCATTTCCGCGTTACAGATAACGCCGCGCAGGTGCGCGTCCTGGTACATTTCGCGCTCAGCCTGCATGACATAGCGGTGGTAGCGGTCGGCAAACAGCAGGCGGCTTTTCCAGCCGGGAAGAATGCGCGAGCGCTGCTGTAGCCAGCGGCGGTGGACGCCGTCACCCGCGCGATACAGATCGCATCCGGGAATGCGTTCATGGCTCTGCACCAGATCGAACTGTTCGAGCTGCCACAGCTGACGCGCGGCATCGGCGAAACCGCGTTCACGGCTGATGCGTCCCCATTTACGCGGGTTGCAGATGTGAATGTTCCAGTCGGGTTTCACCGGCCCTTGCCATTCGCGAGTAATGACGTTCAGTTCAAGATTGCTGCTATCAAGGGCTTCCAGCGCGCGGGCGACAAAGCGCTCCGCACCGCCGTCAGGGCGATATTTCTGTCGCACCAGAGCCAGCCTGAATTTGCTCATGCCAGTACCTTTTGCGCTGCCGCGATTACCGCGTCGGTGGGAATTAAATCGAGGTAGCGTTCTTCCGTGCCGGTATCGATGTCATCCGGGTCGGGCAGGGGACCGAAATCACCCGCCCAGATGACTTCACCTTTGGCCTGCCAGGGACGCCAGAAGGTCAGCTTCGACGGCCCGAACAGCGCCACCAGCGGTGTACCCAGTGCGGCGGCCATATGCATTGGCACGGAATCGACACCGATAAACAGACGGGCATGGTCGATGACGGAGGCCAGCTGGCGAAGGGTTAGCTGCCCGGCGAGGGAGTGCAGACGAGCATGGGGGCAGCCCGCCATAATGGTTTCTATCATCTGCTTCTCTTTGACGTCAGGACCGGAAGTCAGTACGACCGGGTAGCCCGCTTCAGAGAGGGCATTAATCAGGGCGCTCATACGCTCTTCGCGCCAGCACTTAAAGAACCAGCGGGAGGTCGGCTGAATGACGATATAGTTATCCTGAAATCCTTCCGGCAGCAGCGCGCGGCTGGCGCTCCAGTCCTGCTCGCTGTAGCCCATCTTCGCCGGCGCGTCATTAATATCCAGCCCAAGCGGTGCCAGAATCGACAGATTCTGTTGCACGGTGTGCTGCTGGTTATGCTGCTGCGTTGAGGCGAGAGCGGTATGGCAAAAACGCCATGCCGGGTGACGACGCTTCGGGAAGTCAAAGCCGATGCGGATTGGCGCGCCGGTCAGTTTCGTGATAATCGCGCTTGGCCACTGATCGGCAAGATTGAGCACCATCTCGTAGCGCTGCTGGCGCAGAGTGCGGATTAACCTGAACTCCATTTTGAGCTGGTGGCCTTTCCCCTGTTTTTTCCAGCGCCGGTCAATGGCGAAAATCTGGTTGATATCAGGGTTAGCAGCGAGCATATCCCGGGTTTCTTCATAAAGCAGAACATCAACGCTGGCAGCGGGATATTGCTGTTTGAGGGTGTGAATGAGCGGCGTGATCAGCAGCATATCGCCATGATGGCGCAGCTTGATAACCAGGATTCGCATCGGGGTCACAGGGCCGGAAGAGCGGGTTTCGGACGTCATTCTCTGTTCTTCATTCAATATCAGGTTTCCGATTCTAGGGGATCAGACAGATTGAGAGAAGCGTTGTATTGCTCTACCATGACCCGATACGTATGGTCTGAGGACGTTTTCGTGCACAATCCCGCATTTCTCATCACGATTGATACAGAGGGCGATAACCTCTGGCAAAAACATGACAGCATTACCACCGAGAATGCGCGCTATTTACCGCGTTTTCAGCAGCTGTGCGAAAAGTATGGCTTTAAACCCGTCTATTTAACTAACTATGAAATGGCGATTGATCCCTTTTATATCGAGTTCGCCAAAGAGGTGATTGCCCGTGGGACGGCGGAAATCGGCATGCATCTCCATGCCTGGAACAGCCCGCCGACGGACCCATTGACCGATGACGACTGGCGCTATAAGCCCTATCTGATTGAATATTCCGACGCGGTGATGCGCGAAAAAGTCGCTTATATGACGTATCTGCTGGAAGACACTTTCCAGACGAAAATGGTCAGCCATCGCGCCGGACGTTGGGCGTTTGATGAGCGCTACGCCCGCCTGCTGGTGGAGCATGGTTATCGGGTGGACTGCTCGGTCACGCCGCGCGTCAACTGGAAGACGGCGAAAGGCGCTCCGCAGGGGGACGGAGGGACCGATTATCGCCGTTTCCCACAGCATGCCTATTTCCTTGATGAGAACGACATCAGTCGCGAAGGCCGCTCTTCGCTGCTGGAAGTGCCGATGAGCATTCAGTATAAGCACTCCGGCTGGCTGAACAGCGTGAAGGAGGGCTACGATCGCCTGCGCGGTAAAGTGCGCTCGCCATCCGTTCACTGGCTGCGCCCGATGGGGGGGAATGTCGACACCATGAAGAACGTGGTGCAGCAGACTCTGGCTCAGGGCAACGACTATGTCGAATATATGCTGCACTCTTCTGAATATATGCCAGGCGGTAGCCCGACGTTTAAAAACGAACAGGATATCGAGCGTTTATACGCCGATCTGGACGCTTTTTTCAGCTGGTTGTCACCGCAGGTAAAAGGGATGACATTGGCCGAATATTATCAGTCCAGAATCTAGCTTATCGCCCTTTACGTAACATCTGGCGGAGCCGGGAGGTTTTCTTCCAGATTTGTGGGTAGCGCAGATGAAGCCGTCGCTTCAGAGGCATTCCGCCCGCTGTCAGGAGTTTACTGGCAGCGGTGAGCGCCGCCATTGTCTCATCACTGTAGTTATAAAACCCGTAGAGTTTGTCGTGCAATCCTTTTATTTCATTGAATAAATTGTTAATCAGCGCGGCGATTAGTCGCGGCGGTAATTCAGATGGCGGTTGCGTGACCACCTTCTCAACAAGCTGGTTGAGTGCAAAGACCATATCGCCGATATCCGAGGTCTGAATATTGCGGGTAATGCCAAAGGCGTTATCGCGATACCAGTAGAGCGTCTCCTCCAGGCGAATAATGCGTCTGGCCTCGAGATATAACCAGGGGGTAAACATCATATCTTCATAGCGGCGGCCAACATGAAAGCGGTGGTTGCCGATGAGTTCACGACGATAGACTCGACTCCATATGTGCCAATGGGAGCGGCGGAAGACGTCATATAACGCATCATGCTGTTTATCCGCGATCGTTGTCTGGCTCCCAGGCGCGGTTTGCGTGGGTGCAGGTAGCGAGTCTTTAAAATAGTGATAGTGAAAGTCGATTAAATCACTATCGCCTTGCAGGATAAACGGTTTTATTGTTTTCCAGAAATGGGGACACCAGAGATCATCGCCGTCAATAAAGCCAATCCAGGCGCCCTGCGCTTTATTCAGGGCACGATTACGTGTGCTGGATACGCCGCTATTCTCCTGGCTGTAAAACTGGATCTGGCCCGCGCCGCGATATTCATCAATGGCCTGCTGGATCACCGCTTTGCTATTGTCCGTAGAACCGTCATTGATAATGATGACTTCGACATCGCTATCCATTTGGCCAAACACCGAGTCCAGCGTCTGCCTGATATACTGGGCATTATTAAAGACCGGAATAATAACGCTGAGCAGGCAGTGATTGTTATGCATGTGCTTTATCCTGCCCGATGGCGAATTTCTGCTGTAATACGGAGAGTATCAGGGCCATTGAGAAGACAATGACCGCTTCTTTACTAAAGAAAATCACATCGCTTAATCCGTAAACCATCACTGTTAACGTGAGGACACCTTGTATCGCGTTACGTTTGCGCCAGGCGTTGAGCAACAATACCGCGTATAAAAGGATCAGAGTGGCAACGCCGCCAATACCGCGCAGGGAGAAGTTTTCAATAAACTCGTTGTGCATATGGACATTGATAAAATCCAGCGCCCCGGCAAGCGTTGGATTGGCCTGCACTTGTTGCTTGATATCGTTTCCGCGTCTTTCTGCCGATTCGCCGAAGGGGGCATCAAGACCTGCCTGTAATCCCGTTTTAAACATGACGAAACGAGAGCCGATGGAGGAGACGCTATTGTTGTCCTCGTACTGGGTGATATCGGATTGTACCTCCTGATAGCGGAGAATCAGTTTTTGATGGAACAGGGTGGTCAGCAGAACCAGTGTAATAACAAAGGCCGCACACAACCTAAGCAACTGCTGTTTACCCACCTGAGGGTGAACAAAGAGCAGCAGGATAATCAGTACCGGGCAGGCCAGCAGTGCGGCTCGCGTTTCGGTAAACGCAATCGCTGCCAGTCCGCTCATCGCGCAAACCAGGAAAAGGACGTAACGATACTTATTTTGTAGCTCCAGAATGGTACCGAGCATCACGATATTGGTCATGGTGAAGATATAGGCGATGATCGTGGCGCGTTCGAATGTAATCTGAATCCGCGGAACGTTCAGCACCAGCCCCTGGTAGATGGCATAGAGGTTAGTGACCAGCCCGGCTGCGATAAGCAAGTAGTTGAACCCGGTTGCGTTAAAGGTAAACCGGAGATTGGAGAGCAGAAATACCACGATGGCGCTTGCCGCCAGCACTTTGGCGGTGTCTTTGTAGGAATCATAAATATCCCAATACTCACCATGCGAAAAATTTAATCCGTACCAGGCAAACAGCCCCAGGGCAAAGAGGGCTAACGCACCCGCGAGATCCCGATTCTCTTTCCAGGTTCCAGCTATTCGGATGCTGAACAGTGCGCTTAACACTGTCAGATAACCGGCC
>NZ_JBCNNS010000067.1:0-24901 GCF_039594335.1 Raoultella sp. | reverse complement strand
CCAAGCGCCAGGGGAAGGAGGCGGCGGCACAACGCGGAAAACATAGCGGGGGTCCTTTCTTGAGGGAAATATTTAACGCGCATAGTATGAAACTGTGACCGCGCTTAAACAATTTCATTTCCTCTTAAACCGCGGAAAAATCGCGCGTTAAGCACTTTTTGATATTTGCTTTTTCAGGTCGTTATTCTTTTGGGTAACTACTCATTCCATTTAGTAATTTCATTTGCTCTAAACAGCACCCTATAGTCGCTCTATGAGTGATTGTAAGCGAGTTGTTGCTACGTGGATTATTTGCCCTTATTTGCCGAACTGAAAGCAAAACCGGTGTTGGTTATTGGCGGCGGGGATATTGCAGCGCGTAAAATTATGTTCTTGCGGCGGGCAGGGGCCAACGTACAGGTCGTGGCGGCAGCTTTATCTGAAGAGGTCGCCGCGCTTGTTGAACGTCAGGAGATTCAATGGCGGGCCCACGAGTTTGAAGAGCAACAGCTTGACGACGTCTTTTTAGTGATTGCCGCGACCGACGATGACGCGCTCAACCAGCGGGTTTCCGCTGCCGCCAACGCCCGTTACCGGTTGGTCAATGTTGTTGATAATCAGCCGCTCTGCTCGGTGGTGTTTCCCTCCATCGTGGACCGCTCTCCGCTGCTGGTTGCGATATTCTCCGGCGGTTCGGCGCCGGTATTGTCCCGGTTGATTCGCGAAAAAATAGAAGCGCTGCTGCCCACCAACCTGGGACGCGTCGCCGAGGCGGCCAGCTACTGGCGGCATCATATCAAAACGCATCTGACGACGACGGCAGCACGGCGGCGCTTCTGGGAGCGGGTTTTCAATGGCCGGTTTGCCAGTCTGATGATTGCCGGAAATAAAGCCGCCGCCGATAAGGCGCTGGAAGAAGAACTGCATCAGCCGGAAAAACGGCTGGGTGAAATTATTCTCGTCGGTGCCGGGCCGGGTGATGCCGGGCTTCTGACGCTGCGCGGCCTGCAGGCGGTGCAGCAGGCGGACGTGGTATTTTATGACCATCTGGTGACGCCGGAGATCCGCGAACTGGTGCGCCGCGATGCCGAGATGATCTGCGTGGGCAAGCGCGCGGGCGAACACTCGGTGCCGCAGCATGAAACGAACCAGATGCTGGTCGACGCGGCGCGAGAAGGCAAAACGGTGGTGCGCCTGAAAGGCGGCGATCCGTTTATTTTCGGACGCGGCGGCGAAGAACTACAGGCAGCCGCTGCCGCAGGGATCCCGTTTCAGGTGGTCCCGGGCGTAACCGCTGCTGCCGGGGCGACGGCCTACGCCGGGATTCCGCTGACCCATCGGGATTACGCCCAGAGCGTCACCTTCGTCACCGGTCATTACAAGGCCGACAGTGCCGCGCATGACTGGTCGCTGCTGGCGCAAAGTCGTCAGACGCTGGCTATCTATATGGGCACAATGAAAGCGGCGGAAATCAGCGCGCAACTGATCGCCCACGGCCGGGACAGCAATACGCCGGTGGCGGTGATTTCTCGTGGCTCCCGCGCCGATCAGCAAACGATAACGGGCACCTTACAGCAGCTCGAAGCGCTGGCGAAAGGTGCCCCGATGCCCACTTTGCTGGTGGTGGGCGAAGTAGTGCAATTACACCACCAGCTCGCCTGGTTTCAACAAACAACTCAAGCAGATGCGTTTAACGCGTCTGTGGTGAATCTGGCTTAAGGAATGGTTATGGACCAAAAACGACTCACTCACCTGCGGCAACTGGAGGCGGAAAGCATCCATATTATTCGCGAGGTGGCCGCCGAATTCTCTAACCCGGTGATGATGTACTCCATCGGTAAAGATTCCAGCGTCATGCTGCATCTGGCGCGTAAAGCGTTTTATCCGGGAACCTTGCCTTTTCCGCTGCTGCACGTTGATACCGGCTGGAAATTCCGCGAGATGTATGAATTCCGCGACCGTACTGCCAAAGCCTATGGCTGCGAACTGTTGGTGCACAAAAACCCGGAAGGGGTGGCGATGGGGATTAACCCGTTTGTTCACGGCAGCGCCAAGCACACCGATATCATGAAGACCGAAGGTCTGAAGCAGGCGCTGGACAAATACGGCTTTGATGCCGCCTTTGGCGGCGCCCGTCGCGATGAAGAAAAATCCCGTGCCAAAGAGCGTATCTACTCTTTCCGCGACCGTTTTCACCGCTGGGATCCGAAAAACCAGCGTCCGGAGTTGTGGCACAACTACAACGGCCAGATTAACAAGGGCGAAAGCATCCGCGTGTTCCCGCTTTCCAACTGGACCGAGCTGGATATCTGGCAGTACATCTATCTGGAAAATATTGAAATCGTTCCGCTGTATCTGGCGGCCGAGCGTCCGGTGCTGGAGCGCGACGGTATGCTGATGATGATTGATGACGATCGTATCGATCTGCAACCGGGCGAGGTGATCAAAAAACAGATGGTGCGCTTCCGTACTTTAGGCTGCTGGCCGTTGACCGGCGCGGTGGAATCCAACGCGCAAACGCTGCCGGAGATTATTGAAGAGATGCTGGTCTCCACTACCAGCGAGCGTCAGGGTCGTATGATTGACCGCGACCAGGCCGGCTCCATGGAGCTGAAGAAACGTCAGGGGTATTTCTAAGGAGCCGCCATGAACACGACCATTGCCCAACAAATTGCTAATGAAGGCGGCGTAGAAGCTTATCTGCACGCGCAACAGCACAAAAGCCTGCTGCGTTTCTTGACCTGCGGCAGCGTCGATGACGGGAAAAGTACCCTGATTGGCCGCCTGCTGCACGATACCCGACAGATTTACGAAGATCAGCTCTCATCGCTGCATAATGACAGTAAGCGTCATGGTACGCAGGGTGAAAAACTGGATCTGGCGCTGCTGGTGGATGGCCTGCAGGCTGAGCGTGAACAGGGCATCACCATCGATGTCGCCTATCGCTATTTCTCGACCGAGAAACGCAAATTTATTATCGCCGACACGCCGGGACACGAGCAGTACACTCGCAATATGGCTACCGGCGCTTCCACCTGCGATCTGGCGATTCTGCTGATGGATGCGCGCAAAGGCGTGCTCGATCAGACTCGCCGTCACAGCTTTATATCGACGCTGCTGGGAATTAAAAACCTGGTGGTGGCGGTGAATAAAATGGACCTGGTGGATTTTAGCGAAGAGACGTTTAATCGCATTCGCGAAGAGTATCTCACCTTTGCAGGGCAGTTGCCGGGCGACGTCGATATTCGCTTTGTTCCGCTTTCTGCCCTTGAGGGGGACAACGTGGCGGCCCAGAGCGTCAGCATGCCGTGGTACAGCGGTCCGACGCTGCTGGAAGTGCTGGAAACCGTTGAAATTCGTCGCGTGGTGGAAAATCAGCCGCTGCGTTTCCCGATTCAGTTTGTTAACCGACCGAACCTCGACTTCCGCGGCTTCTCCGGGACCGTGGCTTCTGGTAGCGTGACGGTCGGACAGCGCCTGAAGGTACTGCCGTCGGGCGTGGAGTCGAGCGTGGCGCGTATTGTGACGTTTGACGGCGACCTGCAGGAAGCCGGGGCCGGTGAAGCCATCACCATCGTGTTGAAAGATGAGATTGATATCAGCCGTGGCGATCTGTTGGTTGATGCGCAGGTTACGCTGCCCGCGGTGCAAAGCGCCAGCGTGGATGTGGTATGGATGGCCGAACAGGCGTTAGCCCCGGGTCAGAGCTATGACATCAAAATTGCCGGCAAGAAAACCCGCGCTCGCGTTGACGGGGTTCGCTATCAGGTTGATATCAATAACCTGACCCAGCGTGAAGTCGAGTCGCTGCCGCTGAACGGGATTGGCCTTGTCGATTTGACCTTCGACGAGCCGCTGGTGCTGGACAAGTATCAGCATAACCCGGTAACTGGCGGGCTGATCTTCATCGATCGTCTGACCAACGTCACGGTGGGCGCCGGTATGGTGCACGAACCGCAGGAACAGCGCCAGGCGTCGGCATCATCCTTCAGTGCATTTGAACTGGAACTGAACCAGCTGATCCGTAAACACTTCCCGCACTGGGACGCGCGCGACCTGTTGGGAGGCAAGTAATGGCCCTGCATGACGAAAACGTCGTCTGGCACGCCCATCCGGTCACCCGGCAGCAGCGCGAACAGCACCACGGCCATCGTGGCGTGGTGCTGTGGTTTACCGGGCTGTCTGGCTCCGGTAAGTCTACCGTTGCCGGCGCGCTGGAAGAGGCGCTGCATCAGTTGGGTGTCAGCACCTATCTGCTGGATGGCGATAATGTGCGGCACGGCCTGTGTAGCGATCTCGGCTTTAGCGATAGCGATCGTAAAGAAAATATTCGGCGCGTCGGGGAAGTGGCGAAACTGATGGTTGATGCCGGGCTGGTGGTGTTGACCGCGTTTATCTCTCCACATCGCGCTGAACGCCAGATCGTTCGCGAGCGCTTAGGCGAAGGGGGCTTTATCGAAGTGTTTGTCGATACGCCGCTGGCTATTTGCGAGGCTCGGGATCCAAAAGGGTTATACAAGAAGGCGCGTGCGGGTGAATTACGCAACTTTACCGGGATAGATTCGGTGTACGAATCGCCAGAAAAGGCGGAAATTCATTTGGATGGTGAACAATTGGTAACAAATTTGGTGCACCAACTATTAGACCTCCTCAGGCAGCAAGATATTATCAGATCCTGAAACGGCGGCGGCATTGAGATGCTGGTCGCCAGGTCAACAGGATTCGATATGCGCAATACCCAGAACATCAGTCTTATTCGTCCGGAACCCCCCGCGGTGTCCCATGACGAGACCACCTGGTCTTTGTCAGGCGCCGCCGTGGGTTTTATTTCATGGCTGCTGGCGCTGGGTATTCCCTTCCTCATGTATGGCAGTAATACGTTATTTTTCCTCCTCTACACCTGGCCCTTTTTTCTCGCCTTAATGCCGGTTGCCGTTGTTGTCGGGATTGCACTGCACTCGCTGTTGAACGGTAAGCTCCTGTACAGCGCATGCGCGACGATTTTGACCGTGGGGCTGATGTTTGGCCTGCTGTTTCTCTGGCTGCTGGGATAGTCCTTTCTGCGTATGAATCAAGCCTGGGTATCGGCGACAGAAATGTGTTACAGTCCCCGCGTTACGCGGCGTCGTCCGCGCGTCGGAGTGAAATACTCGGGCGAGTTATGGGATGATGATGCCGTTTTTCAGGGGGCAGAATGGGTAAATTAACGCTGCTACTATTGGCTTTGCTGGTCTGGCTACAGTACTCGCTGTGGTTCGGTAAAAATGGTCTGCATGACTACAGTCGGGTGAATGACGACGTCACCGCGCAGCAAGCCACTAACAGCAAATTAAAGGCGCGCAACGATCAACTCTTTGCGGAAATCGATGACCTTAACGGCGGTCAGGAAGCGATCGAAGAACGTGCGCGCAATGAACTAAGCATGACCCGCCCGGGCGAAACATTTTATCGTCTGGTCCCGGATGCGTCTAAGCGCAACCAGGGGTCGACGCAGAACAATCGATAAACAAGCCCAGGATTACGACATGGCAGCCACTTTTCCGGGTGTTTGCGCCGTGGTACCGGCAGCCGGTTTTGGCCGCCGCATGCAAACGGAATGCCCGAAACAATATCTCTCAATCGGTAACAAAACGATACTCGAACATGCGGTCGCTGCGCTGTTGGCGAACACGTGCGTGCAGCGCGTGGTGATTGCCGTCAGTCCCGGCGATGTCCGCTTTAGCCAGTTGCCGCTGGCCACTCATCCACAGATTACCGTCGTCGACGGCGGCGCCGAGCGCGCTGACTCCGTACTGGCTGGTCTGCAGGCGTTGCCCGAAGCCGAATGGGTGCTGGTGCATGATGCCGCGCGCCCGTGCCTGCACCAGGACGACCTCCGGCGGCTGCTGGCGCTGCGCGAAAGCAGCCGCGTGGGGGGAATTCTCGCAGCGCCGGTGCGCGATACCATGAAACGCGCGGAACCTGGCAAGGTGGCTATTGCGCACACCGTCGATCGGAATGATTTATGGCATGCGCTGACGCCGCAATTTTTCCCTCGTGAATTACTCCTCCAGTGCCTGACGCGCGCGCTCAATGAAAGCGCCACCATCACCGATGAAGCCTCGGCGCTGGAATACTGCGGCTTCCATCCCGAACTGGTGGCCGGACGAGCTGACAATATTAAAGTGACGCGCCCGGAAGACCTGGCGCTGGCAGAATTTTACCTTACCCGTTCCCGACACCAGGAGAAGGCTTAATGCGAATTGGACACGGTTTTGACGTACACGCTTTTGGTGGTGAAGGCCCAATCATTATTGGGGGGGTGCGCATCCCTTACGAAAAAGGGCTGTTGGCCCATTCCGACGGCGACGTAGCCCTGCACGCGTTGACCGATGCCCTGCTTGGAGCGGCGGCGCTGGGGGATATTGGCAAGCTGTTCCCGGATACTGACCCGGCCTTTAAAGGCGTCGACAGCCGCGAACTGCTGCGCGAAGCCTGGCGGCGGATTCAGGCCAAAGGCTATACCCTCGGAAACGTGGATGTCACCATCATTGCTCAAGCGCCAAAAATGCTGCCGCATATTCCGCAGATGCGTGTTTTTATCGCCGAAGATCTCGGCTGCCATATGGATCAGGTCAACGTGAAAGCCACCACTACCGAGAAGCTCGGTTTCACCGGCCGCGGTGAAGGCATCGCCTGTGAAGCGGTGGCGCTGCTGCATAAGGCTCAGCCATGATCGCTTTTAATGATCTCACCTGGCTGCACGGTAAACCGCAGGGGCAGGGGAGACTGAAAGCCAACCCGGAAGATTTCGTGGTGGTGGAAGATCTCGGCTTTGCGCCGGATGGCGAAGGCGAGCATCTGCTGGTACGGATTCTGAAAACGGACTGCAATACGCGGGTTGTGGCGGATGCGCTGGCTAAGTTTCTTAAAATCCATGCGCGTGAAGTGAGTTTTGCCGGGCAGAAAGATAAGCATGCCGTGACCGAACAGTGGCTGTGCGCCCGGCTCCCGGGTAAAGAGATGCCCGACCTGAGCAAGTTTCAGCTGGAAGGGTGTCAGGTGCTGGAATACGCCCGGCATAAACGCAAGCTGCGGCTCGGCGCGCTGAAGGGCAACCAGTTTACCCTGATCCTGCGGGAAATCAGCGATCGCGACGATGTCGAGCGGCGTCTGCAGGCCGTTGTCGCGCAGGGGGTGCCAAACTATTTCGGCGCCCAGCGGTTTGGTATTGGCGGCAGTAATCTGCTGGGCGCACTGCGCTGGGCGGAGAGCGGCGCAGCGGTTCGCGATCGTAATAAACGCAGTTTTTGGCTGTCGGCGGCGCGGAGCGGCTTGTTTAATCAACAGGTCAGTATTAGATTAAAAAAACCGGCATTTAATCAGGTTGTTGATGGCGATGCGCTACAATTAGCGGGGCGCGGGAGCTGGTTTGTCGCTACGCCTGAGGAGCGAGCGCAGCTGCAGGAGCGGGTCGATAACCGTGAACTGATGATTACGGCGGCGTTACCGGGAAGCGGCGAGTGGGGCAGCCAAGGCGAGGCACTGGCCACTGAGCAGGCGGCTGTTGCAGAAGAGACGCAGCTCCAGGCTCTGCTGGTGCGTGAAAAAGTAGAAGCGGCACGCCGGGCGATGCTGCTCTATCCGCAGCAGATGAGTTGGAACTGGTGGGATGACGTAACCGTTGAACTGCGTTTCTGGCTGCCAGCGGGCAGCTTCGCCACCAGCGTGGTAAGGGAACTTATCAATACAACGGGTGACTATGCGAATATTGCTGAGTAACGATGACGGGATTCATGCGCCGGGTATTCAGACCCTGGCGAAGGCCTTACGGGAGTTTGCTGAGGTCCAGGTAGTTGCACCCGATCGTAACCGCAGCGGCGCATCGAACTCCCTGACTCTCGAGTCTTCGTTACGCACTTTCACTTTCGATAACGGCGATATCGCCGTCCAGATGGGGACGCCAACAGACTGTGTCTATCTCGGCGTCAACGCCCTGATGCGCCCGCGTCCGGATATCGTGGTTTCCGGCATTAACGCCGGCCCCAATCTCGGCGATGACGTCATCTACTCCGGCACTGTCGCCGCCGCAATGGAAGGCCGTCACCTCGGCTTTCCGGCGCTGGCCGTCTCCCTGAATGGTCATCAGCACTACGACACCGCGGCGGCCATCACCTGCTCTATCCTGCGTGCTTTAAGCCGCGAGCCGTTGCGTACCGGTCGCATCCTCAATATCAATGTGCCCGATCTGCCACTTGAGCAGATTAAAGGCATCCGCGTCACTCGCTGCGGCAGCCGACATCCCGCCGATCAGGTCATTCCGCAAAAAGATCCGCGCGGCAATACGCTGTACTGGATTGGCCCGCCGGGAGAGAAGCACGATGCCGGGCCGGATACCGATTTTGCGGCCGTTGACGAAGGCTATGTCTCCGTGACGCCGCTGCACGTTGATTTAACCGCCCACCAGGCTCACGGGATGGTGGCCGACTGGCTGGATCGCGTCGGAGTGGCAACACAATGGTAAGCAAACGTGTAGAAAGCCTGCTGAATCAGCTGCGTACTCAGGGCATCGTTGACGAGCGCGTGCTGGAGGCGATAACCCTGGTACCGCGTGAAAAATTCGTTGATGAAGCCTTCGAACACAAGGCGTGGGAGAACACGGCACTACCTATCGGCCAGGGGCAAACCATCTCGCAGCCCTACATGGTGGCGCGGATGACGGAGCTTCTGACACTGACGCCGGAATCGCGGGTGCTGGAGATTGGTACCGGGTCAGGCTATCAGACGGCGATACTGGCGCACCTCGTCCATCACGTATGTTCGGTCGAACGGATTAAGAGTTTACAGTGGCAGGCGCGTCGTCGCCTGAAACAACTTGATTTACATAATGTTTCAACCCGTCATGGTGATGGATGGCAGGGTTGGAAGGCTCGTGCTCCCTTTGATGCGATTATCGTCACCGCCGCACCGCCGGAAGTGCCGCCTGCGCTACTGGCGCAGCTGGATGAGGGAGGCGTGCTGGTATTACCGGTGGGCGAGGTGCATCAGTTTCTGAAACGGATCCGTCGTCGCGGTAATGAATTTGTGATGGATACCGTCGAAGCCGTACGCTTTGTTCCCCTGGTGCAAGGGGAGCTGGCATGAGACCCGGATTAATCCAGGTTTTTTTTGCCTGACTTTAGGCGTAGGGTGGACACATTTTCAGTGTCCTGGCCGGGTGTTGTCCGGTAAGCAAGATATTGGTAGTTAACATATTCCTGGGGGATAAATGAGCGCGGGAAGCCCAAAATTTACCTTAAGCCGTATTGCGGCGTTATCACTGGTTTCACTCTGGCTGGCTGGTTGTAGCAATACCAATAATCCGCCAGCGCCGGTGAGCACGGCGGGTGGAGCCCCATCCTCGAGAACGAATTCCGGGATGCTGATCACTCCGCCGCCGTCGACAGGATCTGCCATTGTTCCGCACACACCTCAGATACAGCCGGTTCAGACGCCTGCGACGCAGGTTCAGCCGATGGCTCAGCAGCCGGTGCAGACCGTGAACGGCAAGATAGTCTATAACCGTAAATATGGCGATATTCCGAAAGGCAGCTATACGGGGGGCAGCACCTATACCGTGAAACGCGGCGATACGCTGTTCTATATTGCCTGGGTAACAGGCAACGATTTCCGTGACCTCGCGCAGCGCAACAATATCCCCGCGCCGTACAGCCTGAACGTCGGTCAGACGCTGCAGGTTGGCAACTCTGCAGGTCAGCCAATCACCGGTGATAACGCCGTTGCTGCGGCAAGCGTACGGGCAAGCGG
This sequence comes from Raoultella sp., assembly GCF_039594335.1. Taxonomy (NCBI): domain Bacteria; kingdom Pseudomonadati; phylum Pseudomonadota; class Gammaproteobacteria; order Enterobacterales; family Enterobacteriaceae; genus Klebsiella; species Raoultella sp. The sequence goes on along the minus strand of NZ_JBCNNS010000067.1, from coordinate 15,136 downwards.
AGGTGCGACGGTGGCCTCAAATGCTGCACAAAAATCAACCGCGGTGGTTGCGTCACAACCAACTATTACGTATTCTGAATCCTCAGGTGAACAGAATGCTAATAAGATGTTGCCGAACAATAAGCCAGCGACGACCACCGTTGTCGCGCCAGTGACGGCTCCCGCGGTTAGCACCAACCAACCGACTGCGAGCAGTACGTCAACCAGTTCGCCTATCTCCACATGGCGCTGGCCGACTGATGGCAAGGTTATCGAGAACTTTAGTGGCGCAGAAGGCGGCAATAAAGGTATTGATATTGCAGGCAGTAAGGGACAGGCTATTGTCGCGACCGCTGACGGACGCGTCGTCTATGCCGGTAACGCGCTGCGCGGTTACGGTAATCTTATTATCATCAAACACAACGATGATTACCTGAGTGCCTACGCTCATAACGATACAATGCTGGTCCGGGAACAACAGGAAGTTAAAGCGGGGCAGAAAATTGCTACCATGGGTAGCACCGGCACCAGCTCTACAAGATTGCATTTTGAAATTCGTTACAAGGGGAAATCCGTCAACCCGCTGCAGTATTTACCGCAGCGATAATTTGGCGAAGTACGGATAAGCGTCGCATCAGTTGACTGACGACAGGCCGGTTGCAACTGCCCCTTCATCGGGGCAAAACGTCTCCGTCCGGCGTTGTTGAATGATGTATCGCGAAGGTGCTTTGCTCAGGGATCACGGGTAGGAGCCATCTTTATGAGTCAGAATACGCTGAAAGTTCATGATTTAAATGAAGACGCGGAATTTGATGAGAACGGAGTCGAGGTTTTCGATGAGAAAGCCTTAGTAGAAGAGGAACCCAGTGATAGCGATCTGGCCGAGGAAGATCTTCTGTCGCAAGGCGCCACACAACGTGTGCTGGATGCGACGCAGCTCTATTTAGGTGAGATTGGTTATTCCCCACTGCTGACGGCCGAAGAAGAAGTTTATTTCGCCCGTCGCGCATTGCGTGGTGATGTGGCTTCACGCCGCCGGATGATTGAAAGTAACCTGCGTCTGGTGGTGAAAATTGCTCGTCGTTATAGCAATCGTGGTCTGGCGCTGCTGGATCTGATTGAAGAGGGCAATCTGGGGCTGATCCGCGCAGTTGAGAAGTTTGACCCGGAACGTGGGTTCCGTTTCTCGACTTATGCCACCTGGTGGATTCGTCAAACGATTGAACGGGCGATCATGAACCAAACCCGTACCATTCGTTTACCTATCCATATTGTCAAAGAGCTGAACGTCTATCTGCGTACCGCGCGTGAGTTGTCCCATAAGCTGGACCACGAGCCGAGTGCGGAAGAGATTGCCGAGCAGCTGGATAAGCCGGTTGATGACGTGAGCCGTATGCTGCGTCTCAATGAGCGCATTACCTCAGTGGACACGCCGCTGGGCGGCGACTCGGAAAAAGCGCTGCTGGATATTCTGGCCGATGAGAAAGACAACGGTCCGGAAGACACCACGCAGGACGATGATATGAAACAAAGCATCGTTAAATGGCTGTTCGAACTGAACGCCAAGCAGCGTGAAGTCCTGGCGCGTCGTTTTGGCCTGTTAGGCTACGAAGCCGCTACGCTTGAAGATGTTGGCCGTGAGATTGGTCTGACCCGCGAACGCGTTCGTCAGATCCAGGTAGAAGGCCTGCGCCGGCTGCGGGAAATTCTGCAAGGACAAGGGCTGAACATCGAAGCGCTATTCCGCGAATAAGCGATTTTCCTCTCAAAAAGGCCCGATCGGGCCTTTTTCTTTGCATGCTACGCCTGTCGGGTCTCATGTCGGACGCGCAGCATGTCCCGACCAGGGGCCGGGCGTTTATTGATTTCTTGCGCGAGCGTCAGCGCTAATCTTTTTTTTCTTGCGCGATCATCTTGTGGATTATTTGCGAGAACTGTTGGCGCTCTTCGTCGCTCAGTCGCCCCAGGAACTCGTCATCGACGGCATTTCCCAGCGGTACGGAATGTGCCAGCAACGCTTCACCTTCCGCGGTTAAATAGACAAACCGGCGGCGTTTATCCGCCGGATCCTGTTCGCGACGGACCAGTCCGCGGCTCTCCATACGGCTCAGCATTTCCGCCAGCGTCGCTTTCGTACTGACTGCCGCTTCCGTCAGCGTGACCTGTTCAATTCCTGGGTGCTCTGCAATCGAGCGCATCACCGCATACTGGGGTTTAGTGAGCGCCGGCAGTTTGTGCTGCCAGCGGGCGGTGTGCTGCTGAAAAAGCTGACGCAAGAGGTGGAACGCCTCGTTTCTTAACTCCATGGGAACTCCGTAAAAAAACGTCGGTTCTATAATAGCCGTTTGCGACGCTTTTACGCATCTTTCCCGCTTTGATTAAAAATGCGGCCAACCGTGAACGCACTTGCAGGCGACGACTACCAGGCGTAGTTTTAATAAAAATGTTCGTATAAGAACAATTAGTGGGGGAAGATGATGAAGCTGATTGTCGGGATAACCGGTGCTACCGGCGCACCGTTAGGTGTCGCGCTGCTTAAGGCGCTTCGCGGGATGCCGGAAGTGGAAACCCATCTGGTGATGTCGAAGTGGGCTAAAACCACGATTGAACTGGAAACGCCGTACAGCGCCCGTGAAGTGGCTGAACTGGCCGATTTCTCACACAGCCCTGCCGACCAGGCTGCCATCATCTCATCAGGCTCCTTTCGTACCGCGGGCATGATTGTCATTCCCTGCAGTATGAAAACGCTAGCCGGAATTCGTGCTGGTTATGCCGAAGGGTTGGTTGGGCGTGCGGCGGATGTGGTGCTGAAAGAGGGACGCAGGTTGGTGCTTGTCCCGCGGGAAATGCCGTTGAGCACTATCCACCTGGAAAACATGCTGGCCCTGTCCCGTATGGGGGTCGCGATGGTGCCGCCGATGCCAGCTTATTACAACCATCCGGCAACGATTGAGGACGTGACTGACCATGTTGTCGTACGAGTTCTGGATCAGTTTGGTCTTGAGTACCACAAAGCGCGCCGCTGGAACGGACTGCGGGAAAAAGAGAATTTTTCACCGGAGGATAAATAATGGCTTTTGATGATTTGCGCAGCTTTTTACAGGCGCTGGACGACCAGGGGCAACTGCTGAAAATTTGCGAAGAAGTGAATGCCGAACCGGATCTGGCTGCCGCTGCGAACGCCACCGGGCGTATCGGCGATGGGGCACCGGCGCTGTGGTTTGACAATATTCGCGGCTTTACCGATGCCCGGGTGGCGATGAATACCATCGGTTCGTGGCAGAACCATGCTATCTCGCTGGGCCTGCCAGCTAATACGCCGGTGAGGAAACAGATTGATGAGTTTATCCGCCGTTGGGATACGTTCGCCGTCACGCCGGAGCGCAGGGCTAACCCGGGATGGACGGAGAATACCGTCGACGGCCAGGAGATTAACCTGTTTGATATTTTGCCGCTGTTTCGTCTGAACGATGGGGATGGTGGTTTTTATCTCGATAAAGCCTGCGTAGTTTCGCGCGATCCGCTCGACCCCAACCATTTTGGCAAGCAGAACGTCGGTATCTATCGCATGGAGGTGAAGGGCAAACGCAAGCTCGGCCTGCAGCCTGTACCAATGCATGATATCGCGCTGCACCTGCACAAAGCCGAAGAGCGCGGCGAAGATCTGCCAATCGCTATTACATTAGGTAATGACCCGATTATCACGCTCATGGGTGCAACGCCGCTGAAGTACGATCAGTCAGAATATGAAATGGCTGGTGCGCTGCGTGGAAGCCCGTATCCGATTGCCACCGCGCCGCTGACCGGTTTTGACGTGCCGTGGGGCTCGGAAGTGATTCTTGAAGGCGTTATTGAGAGCCGCAAACGTGAAATCGAAGGCCCGTTCGGTGAATTTACCGGTCACTACTCCGGCGGACGCAATATGACGGTGGTGCGCATCGATAAAGTTTCTTACCGCACGAAACCGATTTTTGAATCGCTGTACCTCGGTATGCCGTGGACCGAAATTGATTATCTGATGGGCCCGGCGACCTGTGTACCGCTATATCAGCAGCTAAAAGCTGAGTTCCCGGAAGTGCAGGCTGTAAATGCTATGTATACCCACGGTCTACTGGCGATTATCTCGACCAAAAAACGCTACGGCGGTTTTGCGCGTGCGGTCGGCCTGCGGGCAATGACCACGCCGCATGGCCTGGGCTATGTGAAGATGGTGATTATGGTTGATGAGGACGTTGACCCGTTCAACCTTCCTCAGGTGATGTGGGCACTGTCTTCGAAGGTTAATCCGGCGGGGGATTTGGTACAGCTACCGAATATGTCCGTGCTGGAGCTTGATCCTGGCTCGAGCCCGGCGGGAATTACCGACAAACTGGTTATTGATGCGACCACGCCGGTTGCGCCGGATCTCCGCGGCCACTACAGCCAGCCGGTGCAAGATCTCCCTGAAACCAGAGCCTGGGTTGAAAAACTGACTGCCATGCTGGCCAACCGTAAGTAAGGAGAAAAAGATGATGTGTCCACGTTGCGCCGATGCGCAGATTGACGTGCTAGCGAAGTCGCCGGTAAAAGATGTCTGGACTGTATTCCAGTGCCAGCACTGTTTCTATACCTGGCGCGATACCGAGCCGCTGCGCCGTATCAGCCGCGAGCACTACCCGGAAGCATTTCGGATGACCCAGAAAGATATTGATGAGTCGCCGATGGTGCCGAGTATTCCGCCGCTGCTGGCAGAAGATAAACGCTAAATAAACGGGGCCGCGCGGTCGGGCCCTTTTTATCTTTTTATTAATGAAAAAATCTTTATTTGTTAAAATTTAAAATAACGTAAAAGATTAATGGCATATAAGTATTTGCGAGTCTTCTCGCAATCTAAAATAACTCCATTGCGTTTTATTCCTGTGGGGTAATTTTGTCGACCAGGTGAGTATAGAATAACGGCGGGTGCTTGAGGCTGTCTGGTTTTGGGCATTGAAAGGGTTCAGACAGACAAAAGCCCCAGGAGATATTTCTATCAACTGAGGCTGGCGTGTGAACCTGAACAATTCAGATGTTAGTCTCTTCTTTGCAGGGAGGCAAGACATGCTGACAAAATATGCCCTTGTGGCAATCATTGTACTGTGTATTACGGTGCCGGGATTTACGCTAATGGTACGCGGCTCATTGTGCGAGCTGAATATCAAAGAGCGTAGTATGGAGTGTAAAGTTGTTCTCGCTTACGAACCGAAGAAGTAGCAACCGCGCGGGGGCGGTTCTGCGTATTGGTTGTCAGGTCGCATCCTCTCGCACCCATTTTTTCTAAAAGGGCAGCGCTTAGCGGGCTGCCCTTTTGTCACTTGAGCGGAACAAGAAGGTGTTACATCAGGCTCTTCAGCCGGTAAATCCACTCCAGCGCCTGACGCGGGGTCAACGAATCCGGATCGAGGTTCTCCAGGGCTTCTACCGCCGGCGAGGTCTCTTCCGGGGCGGAGAGCAGCGACATCTGCGTACCGTCGACCTGCGTAGCAGCAACGCCTGGAGCAATACTCTCCAGCTCGCGCAATTTCTGCCGCGCGCGCTTAATCACCTCTTTAGGCACGCCCGCCAGTGCGGCAACCGCCAGACCGTAGCTTTTGCTGGCGGCGCCATCCTGGACGCTGTGCATGAAAGCGATGGTATCGCCATGTTCCAGCGCATCAAGATGGACGTTCGCCACACCTTCCATTTTCTCCGGCAACTGGGTCAGTTCGAAGTAGTGGGTGGCAAAAAGGGTCAGCGCCTTAATCTTATTGGCCAGACTTTCTGCACAGGCCCATGCCAGCGACAGACCGTCGTAGGTGGAGGTCCCGCGGCCGATTTCATCCATCAGCACCAGACTGTGTTCGGTGGCGTTATGCAGAATATTAGCGGTTTCGGTCATTTCGACCATGAAGGTGGAGCGGCCGCTTGCCAGGTCATCGGCCGCGCCAACGCGGGTAAAGATGCGATCGATAGGGCCGATTTCAACTTTCTCCGCCGGGACATAGCTGCCAATATAGGCCAGCAGCGCAATCAACGCGGTCTGACGCATATAGGTACTTTTACCGCCCATATTCGGGCCGGTAATAATCAGCATCCGCCGCTGCGGCGCCAGGTTCAGCGGGTTGGCGATGAACGGTTCCTTTAGCACCTGTTCGACCACCGGGTGACGGCCTTCGCTGATGCGAATGCCCGGTTTGTCGCTGAAGGTCGGGCAGCAGTAGTTCAGGGTTTCCGCGCGTTCGGCGAGGTTAATCAGCACATCCAGCTCCGCCAACGCGCTGGCGCTTTGCTGAAGGTCGGCAAGGTGCGGCAGCAGCAGATCGAACAGCTGCTCATAGAGCTGTTTCTCCAGCGCCAGCGCTTTCCCTTTCGACGTCAGTACCTTGTCCTCATATTCCTTCAGTTCCGGAATAATATAGCGCTCGGCGTTTTTCAGCGTCTGGCGACGGACGTAGTGAATCGGGGCATGGTGGCTTTGGCCGCGACTGATCTGAATGTAGTAACCGTGAACGGCATTGTAGCCTACTTTCAGCGTGTCCAGCCCCAGGCGTTCGCGTTCGCGAATTTCCAGCTTATCGAGATAGTCGGTGGCGCCATCCGCCAGCGCGCGCCATTCATCGAGCTCTTCATGGTAACCCGGGGCAATAACGCCGCCATCGCGCACCAGCACTGGCGGCGCATCGATAATTGCACGTTCGAGCAGTTCACGCAGTTCGCTGAACTCGCCCATTTTATCCCGCAACTGCTGGACCGGCGCGCAGCCGACATCGGCCAGCATCTCGCGCAGGGTCGGCAGTTGCTGAAACGCATGACGCATGCGGGCGAGATCGCGCGGGCGCGCGGTGCGCAGCGCCAGTCGCGCCAGAATACGTTCCAGATCGCCCACCTGACGCAGCACCGGCTGCAGTTCGGTATAACGCTCCTGCAGCGCGCCGATGGTTTGCTGACGTTCGACGAGCACCGCAGTATCGCGCACCGGCATATGCAGCCAGCGTTTGAGCATCCGGCTGCCCATCGGCGTCACGGTGCAGTCGAGCACCGACGCCAGCGTATTGTCGAATCCCCCGGCCAGGTTCAGGGTAATCTCAAGGTTACGGCGGGTTGCCGCGTCCATGATAATACTGTCCTGCTGGCGCTCCATAGTGATGGAGCGAATATGCGGCAGGGAGGTGCGCTGGGTATCTTTGACATATTGCAACAGGCAGCCGGCGGCGCAGAGACCGCGCGGCGCATTTTCGACGCCGAAACCGACCAGGTCGCGGGTGCCAAACTGTAAATTCAGCTGCTGGCGCGCGGTGTCGATTTCAAACTCCCACAGCGGACGACGGCGCAGGCCGCGGCGGCCTTCAATCAACGCCGATTCGGCAAAATCTTCGGCATACAGCAGCTCAGCCGGGTTGGTACGCTGCAGCTCGGCGGCCATGGTTTCGCGGTCGGTCGGTTCGCTCAGGCGGAAACGACCGGAGCTGATATCCAGCGTCGCGTAGCCAAAGCCTTTGCTGTCCTGCCAGATTGCGGCCAACAGATTATCCTGACGTTCCTGCAGCAGCGCTTCATCGCTGATAGTGCCAGGCGTGACGATACGCACCACTTTACGCTCGACTGGACCTTTGGTGGTGGCCGGGTCGCCAATCTGTTCGCAAATGGCCACCGATTCACCCTGGTTGACCAGTTTGGCGAGATAGTTTTCCACCGCATGGTGCGGGATCCCGGCCATAGGAATGGGCTCACCCGCCGAGGCGCCGCGTTTGGTCAGCGAGATATCGAGCAGCTGAGAGGCCCGTTTGGCATCATCATAAAACAGCTCATAAAAGTCGCCCATACGATAGAACAGCAGGATCTCCGGATGCTGAGCCTTCAGCTTCAGATACTGCTGCATCATGGGAGTATGGTCTGATAAATCCTTGTCAATAGACTCATTCATATTGATTTTACTCGTTTTTTAAGTCTTTTGGGTACTCAGGTGGCCCCATGTGAAACCCTTAAAAACCCATGTGAACCGATAAATTTGTATACCATATGTATTCTAGTTAGTATCTGGTATACACACTTGAACTGCTGGTATACATCGATGAAAATGACACTCAATCAGTCGATTATAATCAATAAGTTATCTATCGACGTGAAACCGAGCCTTGATCCGCAAGGCAGAGTAGTCTATTTACCCAATCCCGAGCGAAAACCGTATCTTATCACTGATAATCACCGGGATTCACCAGTTGGTTTTGGTGTCAAAATCAGTGCGACAAAAAAGACCTACTTCATCCAGCGGCGTGTGTCGTCAGCAGAAAACAGGCCTTCTACGGGTGGTAGGGCACCTAAAGAGGTTATCAGGTCTACTATTGGTAATGTCTCTGATTTTACCAGCATTGAACAGGCACGCGATCTCCCTTGCTTTTCTCTCCGCGCTGAGCATTGAGAAGCTGTAGTTCTTCATGGTTCAACCTAACACTGATGCAATGTGTTCTTAACGAACTTTCAGGTGATTCTTTTTTAATAATTTTATTAAAAGTATTTTTCATACGAACTCCTTTCGTTTTTTTAATCAGAAGCATATTCCTTATGCTTAGAATATTTATATTGCAGAAGATAAAAATGTCAATGTACACGGAAGTTTTGGGTTGAATGAAAAAAGAATCTATTGCTGAAATGACACAACGTTTACAGGGTGTTTTGCATTATTGTTTTTTTGGTTTTGATGTTCTTTTTCAACCGAAGGGCGAAAAAGCAAGGTCAACTTGAGAAGCGTAGCTTCGATAAGTTAGCCCTTGCTTTATGTATTTTATTTTAATGAGTGAATTAGATGCCCTTGTATATGTTGTCGGGATCTTTCTTGAAGCCAAAAAGTTTATATGACATATCCTCTACCATACTAATTAAACTTAGTTCGTCTTTACTCAGTGTTAACTTCTCACTTAAGTAAATTAATTCTATAGGATATACACCTTTAATATAAGAATTAATTGTTATCTTACCTATGGCTTTTGCAATCTGTATAGGATTATCGAAATTACCTTTCAATGCTCTATTAAAATTTGATATTAAGACATCAACTATTTGGATTCCTGTCGAATCTTTGGAGCTACAAGATGTGTGTTTTTCAAAAACAGAACTGATATAGAAGGGATTAGCATATTCACTGTTGGTTATTGGAGATTCCACATTGAATTCAGTCTCATTATCAATTATTGATTTTTGTATCTCATCTTTATTCAACTCTTCCATGTATTTGTTGAAATGGGATAGGTCATGATTCAATACACAATAAGGGCGTAGTAAATTGTCTAACCTAAGTAATGGGATATATAAGTCATTAAAAACTGCATCGTATAAAACTTGTTTATTGTTTTCTTTTTGATCGAAAATAAAATTAAAATCATTTAGATCTGATGGCATTTCTTTTGCGTAAAATGAGAGACATTTTTCAACAGTATTTCGGAGTGAGAATATATGGATTAGACATTGATTAAAATTTTGATCACTTAGTGATTTTATTCTCTGAATAACATCATTTTTTGTCTGCTCATTCGTATCTGATTTTTCTATCGAGTTTGTTAGGTTAAGCTTTGTATTGCTTAGTATTTCTTTTGATATATTTTTGCTATGAATGGAAGACATGTGGAAAACACATTTGTTCTCAAAAAGAAAATCAATTAGCTCATCAAAGAACTTAACATCGAAATCTCGTCTAAAATAGTTTTTTAATTCATCATCCTCTTTGAGACCAATTCTATCTTTAAGACTTTTAATAAAGGCTGCGATTTTATCCTCTTTTTGCTGTGGTATTGCCAGTATACCCACTGAATTCCATGTTGAATTTTCTAGTGAAAAATTACCTGATTCATCAATGTAAAAATTCATTCATACTCCATATATGTTATTTATTACGGTTAAAAAATTTTGTATTAATTTGCCATAATATTACTATTGTGATTAGAATAAACAATGTAGCCATCAAAAGATGTCCAGTTTTTGTCAGAACATATTCATAGCATTGTGTTTCTCTATAAAAGCCCCGAAGGGCTTTATTTATGCTGTTGCTCTTTCGTTCCACGCATCAGTGTACTGGATATTACCATCAACAATTCGCCAAGTGATTTTTTCATACTGTAAGCTGACACTTTCGACGTGGTTCATTTTATCGTTGCCAGCTAATTTCACATTTGGTACACCACAATTAACACCAGTGATTTTCACATTTTCCATTAAAACAGTGTAGTAGCAAACTTCCTGTCCAGCATCACTAATATGGTAAAAACGAATTTCTGCACTTTTTAAAGTTTGTCCAGTAGTTGCTGCTTTATAGAGATATGGTGTAGAGCTATCAACTTCTTTTTCAATCATCATTGAAGAATGTTGACGAGTACCTGTAATTTTACCATTAGCATTGTCTACTGGTAGGTTAATCCCGTGGCTTAGTCCGATAATCTCTATACTACCGTCACGATCCTGAACATCAACAGAACCTTTAATGTCTGCGCCACCATCATCTTTGAGCCACATATACGGAGGAATCGGCATGTTATTTTTCCCTTATTTTGTTGATTAATTTCATTGCAACTAAATAGATTAAAGTTGTAATAGAAAAAACTGTTGTTACGGATACATAAAAGTAAAGTTCATAGTAATTGTCAGCACCTATTTCCCCTGAACCATAAATAAGATGACCAAGCCAAGAATAGAAATTGTCGCTTATCCAATTCTCAGGAGCACCTAAGGTGCGAGCTATAACCAGAGACAAAAGAATATAAAATATAACTTTTGCAATTCTACGGACAAGTGTTTGAGCCATTGGCTACTACCTCAATCCAACCACGAGCCATAAGTGATCGCATACAAGGAACTTGTATTGGAGCCGTTCTTAAAAGTGCATTTCTGATGAGAGCATAATCGGAGTTATGTGCGATTGTTATACACCCCTCAGACACTCGCCCCGGATGAAGTCTAAACAATCCACGATGAACACCATTAATCCAAGTCCCGTCATCAATACCCCAATCATCCTTGTATAGAGCAAACCACTCATCCCGCCCAAATTCAGCACCATAGTAAAATTTGTTGTATAGATCTTGTGCCTTAGCTTTAGCCCAGGAGCCTAGCCCACCAGCTCCTCGCTCTACTATCCAGTACTTCCCCGGTGGTAGTGGACCGTCGCTCGGAATCGCTCCACATGCTCCTTTATTCCGGTATACCCCTTTACCAGAGAAAGCCATGAAAACACCCACACCATACAGATTGAAAGGTGTATAATCTGCCCCATTCAATATCATTTTTCCGTGTAAGGCCATGCTCCTTTTCCTTATGCTATTGTAAATCCTTAAAAATAATGTATCTATTGAGTAGCGGTGAGTAAACAACCAATGTGTGGTTTTTTTACTCATTGAAAAGTTAGGTACCTGTTTCTACGAAACCACACCCACATTCCCCAAAATGTATCCCATCAGTAAACTAGAATCAGTATGGAATGACCCTGACCCGAAATCCTGCGCCATTCAGAAACAGAATGCCGGCATGATACACACTCCCCTGAACAGCGGACGAGCGCCTGCGGGCGTACTCGTCTCCTGCTATGGCGCCAGATACACCTGGGGGATGGCGACGTCGGGATGCTCACCCATTCGCACTTCAGCACCGTACCAGCGGTTGATAACCGACTGGCGAATGACCTCCTGCGGGGTTCCTTCGGCCACCAGCTTTCCCTGATGGAGCAGCAAAATGCGGTCTGCCCATAGCGCGGCGAGATTGAGGTCGTGCAGCACGACGCAGACGTGCAGTTGGCCGCTGCGGGTTAGCCGTTTCAGCAGACGCAGCAGATGCTGTTGGTAGTAAAGATCCAGCGCCGAGGTCGGTTCGTCGAGAAACAGCCAGCCCCGTGGAGCGTCGTCATGCCACAGCTGAGCGAGGCAACGGGCCAGTTGGACCCGCTGCTGTTCGCCCCCAGACAGCGAAGGATAATGCCTGCCCGCCAGATGGTCGCAGCCGGTTTCCACCATCACCCGCTGACTCATCTGCCGGTCCGGATTTTTACCCCATGGAGAGCGTCCCATGGCGATGACCGTTTCCACCGGCCAGTCGGCATGGAGCTGCGTACGTTGCAACATCACCGCCCGGCGGCGCGAGAGCGCTTCCGACGACCAGTGTTCCAGCGGGCGTCCTTCGACATGACGTTCGCCGCTGTTCGGGGATAAGAAACCGGTCAACAGCCGCAGCAGCGTTGATTTGCCGGCGCCGTTTGGGCCAATTAGCGCGGTCATCTCTCCGCCGGACAGCCTGACCGACACATCGTCGATGACCCGGCGTTTGCCCAGCAACAGAGAGAGCGACGTCGCGTGCCAGGTGCGATCGCGATTATCCATATGTCGTCCTCTGTTGGCGGAAAATTAACCACAAAAACCACGGCGCGCCGAGCATGCTGGTCAGCAGACCCACCGGCATTTCGGCCGGTGCGGCGACGGTGCGGGCAAGGGTATCGGCCAGCAGCAGTAAGATCGCGCCAGCCAGCAGCGACCCCGGCACCAGCGCATGGTGGTCTGGTCCCAGCCACATTCGTATCAGGTGCGGCACCACGAGGCCAATAAAGCCAATCACGCCGCTGATCGCCACCGAAGAGGCCACCAGCAGCGCGCTGCACAGTAGCAACAGACGCTGCACTACCCGGACGTTAATCCCCAGGTAGTGGGCTTCTTCATCGCCAAGCTGTAGCAGGTTGAGGCGGGAAGCCATTAGCCAGATGACCAGCGAAGCAGGGAAGATTAAGGTGGCCGCGACCAGCAGCGTGGACCACTCTGCCTGGCCGAGACTGCCCATTCCCCATAGCGACAGCTGGCGCAGCTGGGTGTCATTACTTATCCAGGCCAGCACCCCCACCAGCGCGCCGCACAGCGCGTTGATGGCGATACCGACCAGCAGCAGGCGCGATAGCGAGCCTTCACCGGCCCGGCTGAGGATAAAAATGACCACCATGACGGCGATACTCCCGATAAATGCCGCCAGCATGGGGGCATACAGCGCCACCATCACCGGAACAGACAGCGGCAGGACCAGCCAGCAGGCCACCGCCAGCGCCGCACCGCTGCTGACCCCCAGCAGGCCGGGATCGGCCAGCGGGTTGCGGAACAACCCCTGCATGACACAGCCAGAGAGGGCCAGCGCGGCACCGACCAGCAGCGCCAGCAGGACGCGCGGTAGACGAATGGTCAGCCAGATATGGCGTAGCACCTCATCTCCCGGTGGCCACAGGCTGGCGAGCGGCAGAGGCATCGCGCCGAGGGTCGTCGCGAACAGCGTCAGGCTCACCAGCAGCAGCGTCATTAACCACAGATGGCGAGAGAGAGTGGGGCGCATCAGGGGAGCTGCTCCGCTTTTTTTCTCAGCGCGCCGATCGCCTGCGGCGTCCGCGGTCCAAAGCCGAGCAGGGCCATATCGTCAATCACCAGCAGCTGTTTATGGCGACCGGCCGGCGTTTGCGCCAGCCCCGGCAGCTTCCATAAACCGGCTTCACCGCCCATGCCTTTAAGCCCGTCGGCGGAGATCACCACCAGGTCCGGCAGGCTGGCGATCACGCCTTCCTGAGACATACTGCGATAATGGTCAAATCCCTGCATCGCGTTCTGCAGCCCGGCGGCCTGAATAGCACCGTCCGCAGCGGTCTTTTGCCCGGCGACCATCGTATTCATTCCGCCGTGGCTGAGAATAAACAGCACCCTTTTGCCGAGCGGCTGCGTGGGGATCTGCGCGATCTGTGCGGCGACGGCGTGGCGCAGGGCGTCACCTTCAGTCTGCTTACCCAGCGCGTCGGCCACCGCGACGATTTTTTTATCAATCGCCGACAGATCGTTACCGCCCGGGATATTAACCACTTTTACCCGACTGTCCTCTACCTTTTGCAGGACCAGCGAAGGCTGGGCCTGTGCGCTTGCCAGGACGATCGTCGGGCGTAACGACAGGATCCCCTCGGCGTTCAGCTGGCGTATATAGCCGACGTCCGGCAGCGATCGCGCGGCGGCAGGCCAGGTGCTGGTACTGTCTTTGGCGACCAGCTGCTGCTGTGCTCCCAGGGCATAGACGATCTCTGTGACATCGCCGCCGAGAGAGATGATGCGTTCGGCTGCGGCATGCGCAAACAGCGGAAGAGCGGCAAACAGTATCAGCCAGCGTTTCATGCGCTCTGTCCTTCCGTCGTCAGACGGTCAACCTGGCTACGCCATGTCTTCTGCTCCGGGTATCCTTCGCTACGCTGGCCGTAAAGCTGAGCGATTTGCGTACCGTCCTGAGCAAACAGTTCCACGCTGGTGACGTGGCCATCCGAGGTTGGCTTACGCGTTACCCAGATTTCATCAATACTGTCTTCGCGCAGGTGCAGGGTGAAGGCGGTATTGAAGATGTTGAGCCAGCCGCGCATCGGGGCCAGCTTTTCGAGCGCGCCGGTGAAGATTTGTACGCAGCCGCGATTGCCAACGAAAATCATAATCTCATTGCCCTCTGCGCGAATAGTTTCCAGCAGGTGCGGCAGGACATCGTGGTCAATGCGGCAGGCCAGGTCATCGCTGACCAGGCGAAAAGCCTGCTGGCGGGAGAGGTTATATTTTCGCAACAGCCCGAAGAACTGATGGACGTCGGTCATGGCGCGCCATTCATTTTCCAGCGCCGCGCCGTCGGCGGAAATGGCGTATCGGGGGGCAACAACGGGGCGGATAGCCAATGGGGTCGGGGCAGCATGGGTCTGCCCGGCAATCAGCGCTTCCCACGCCGGCATATCGGTTTGAGCGGTTGCATAGGCTTTCAACAGCGCGTCGCCGTGATGGTCGAAGAACTGAATGCTCTGACGGCCGTTATCATTCAGATAGAAAGCGCTGGCCCACTGGCTGAGGAACAGGCGCAGATCGAGTGCGCGCGGGTTCAGCACCAGCCCGGCATGGCCGCTCAGGTGCTGGTGGGTAAACTGACCCACCTGCTCATGCACCGCATATTCATTCCGGCAGATGCATTTGGTCTCGCCGACGCTTTCCAGCCCGGTGATGATCGCCCGCATGTCGTCCTGCAGGCGAACAGCATCGTGGCCAACGCGAGCGGCGGTTAATTCCGCTTCGCTAATGCCCATTTCAGCGGCGATATCGCGGGCATATTTAGCGGAAGTCTGTGCTTTGGTGGTCTGATAGCG
>NZ_JBCNNS010000066.1:0-25080 GCF_039594335.1 Raoultella sp. | reverse complement strand
TAAACTCGGCAATGGGTCCTGATATGCAGGATGGCACTGAAAAGCGGTCATTGAGTTCGTATCGGCCTGAAAAATGAAGAGTAGCGCCATCCGCGTTGGCCATAAATACAGGGAACGCCGCTCCTGATCCCCCTGTTATTGACCTCGCGGCTAATCCTCGTACGCTGCGTGATGGAAATCAATTTCCCACTGCAGCACATCGCCGTAAAGCGTCGACAGCGCCTGCTTTTCATCTTCACTCAGCGCCATAGCGCAGCGATCGAGTTCGTTCTTCAGCCAGAGAGCCTGCTGATAGAATTCGTCCTCCGCATGCATTTCCACCCAGCGCCGGACATCAGCATCGCTCTGGCGATGTCCGCTTGCCCGTCGGCACCAGAAATAGTACATCCATTCCGCGCCGAACATCATGGTAATGATCTGCTCATAGCTGCCCTGCCGGGCGGTCTGCAGCATACCGTCACGAAAGCGCCGCACACCGGGCAGATCGTCCGGATAATCAGCAGGATTAATCCGCCGCTCTGCCAACACCTGTGCAAACCACGCCATCTGCGTGTCAACCAGAGCATTCAGCACACCAATAAGCCACCTCTGCTGCTGAATATCCGGCGCCCTGCTGACCCCGAGGGCAATAATCGCGATTGCCGTGGCGACAAAGTTGCCCTCAAACACCAGATAGCGGTTGAAGACGGCTGTCGGCAGACGATCCTGTTCGATATTAACCACAAAACGGTGCTGCTGCATCGTCTGCCATGCCTGCTGATGTTCGCGCAGCAGGCGCTCGCTAAACGCTTCCATTATGCCTCCTCCAGCGCGGCCTGGGCGATGGACATAAAATGCTTCACCCGGGCCAACTCGACATCGTTCCACCACACACCATCGACCTTCATGGTACTGGCCACGATGACTCCCTGAGTCCGTCCGAGGATCGGGCTGACGTTGGCTGGCGTTACCCCGGAGCCCACCAACAGCGGGAGCGCCGTCGCCACGCGGATCTCGTCAATTTCCGCCATCGTGGCACTATCGCCCGTGCGCTGGCCGGTGGCGATCACCGCGTCGGCCTCGAAGAAATCCACGTCGCGGGTCAGCTCCTGAATCGAACGATCGGCAACGATGGCATGGCTACCGTGCTTGACATGGCTATCGGCAAAGACGCGGATATGTTCCGCACGCAGCATGCTGCGATAGCGCAGCGCCTTAGCCGCCGCCCCTTCGATAAATCCCTCGTTGGCGATATAGGCGTTGGCCCACTGGTTTACGCGGACAAAATCGGCTCCACCCGCCAGAGCGATAGCCATTGCCGGGATCGCAGCGTTAGCCAGGACGTTAATCCCCAGCGGCACACCAAAACGCTCGCGCACTTTCTCGGTAATCACCGCCATCAGCGCTGAGGTTTCATGACCGATATCCTCAGGTTTGGAAAAAGGAATATCGCCGTGGTTTTCAATAATCAGGCCATGAACGCCGCCGATAATATAATTTTCCGCATCGCGAAGCGCACGTTCTACAATATCGGATACTGATTTCCCTCGATATTTAGGCGCACCTGGAAAAGGATCGCAGTGAATAACGCCAATAACAACTTTACTACGTGAAAAAATAGCTTGTACTGCATTCGTTTTTTCTGCTGAGATAGCAACCATCTTATCCATCCTGTTAAGGGAACACTATGCGTGTTTACGTTACCGGTAATATTACCGTAGATGAAACCTGGTCCATTCCGGATATACCGAAAAAAGGAACATCTATTCACGGCGTTAAAGTTTCGCAGGATATCGGCGGTAAAGGCGCGAATCAGGCGATTATATTATCCCGCTGCGGCATAGAAACGCGTTTAATTGCCGCCACGGGAAATGACAGCAACGGCGTATGGATCCGTCAGCAGATAAAAAATGAACCACTGACGCTACTGCCCGACAGCCATTTCAATCAACATAGCGATACCTCGATTATTTTAAATAGTGCCGATGGCGACAATGCCATCATTACCACGACGGCCGCCGCCGATACATTCAGCTTTGATAATATTCTTCCGTATCTGGCAGATGCCGCCGCTGGCGATATTCTGCTACAGCAGGGCAATTTCTCCCTGGACAAAACGTGGGCGCTGTTCCAGTACGCGAAAACCCACGCTATGACAACGGTATTCAATCCCTCGCCCGTCAATCCTGACTTTTGCCAGCTCTGGCCGCTTATCGACATCGCGGTGGTCAATGAATCCGAGGCCGAGCTGCTGCAGCCTTACGGGGTAAAAACCTTAGTGATTACCGAGGGCGCGGCTGGCGCCTGGCTGGTGCAGAAAGGCCAGCGCCACTTTTGTCCCGCGGTCCGCACCGAGGTGCTTGATACCACCGGCGCGGGCGACACATTCCTCGCCGTGATGCTGGCGTCCGCGCTCCTGCGCGGCGTAGCGCCGGATGACCTGGCGCTTGCGCACGCCAGCCGTGCTGCCGCCATTACCGTTAGCCGCCGGGGGACGCTCAACGCGTTTCCCGGCGCCCATGAACTCGCCGCCTTGTTAGCCACGGGCGGCGAGCACTGACCTATTTAAACAGCGAACGGTAGGTATCGACGTTCGCTTTAGTCACCACCGTGGCCGGAACCAGGATGGTTTTCGGCACGGTTTTACCGGAGGTGATGCTGTTCAGCGCCTCCAGTGCTTCGGCGCCCATCTTTTCCGGGTCCTGCTGCAGTACGGCGGTCACGTAGCCACCATCAATACCGGAAATCGCCTTCGCCGTCAGATCCCAGCCAAAGACTTTAATATCCTTCTGCCGCCCCTGGTTTTCCACGGCGGCAATCGCGCCGAGCAGAGCGGGCTCGCCGGTAGCATAGATCGCCGTCAGATCCGGGTTACCGGTGATCAGGTTTTCCGCCGCAGTCATCGCTTTGTCCTGCACGTTCTGCCCATCGACGACGTTAGCGACGGTAATTTTCGGATTACTTTTCAGCATCTCTTCGAATCCTTTCTGTCGCTGGTTTTGAATGGCCGAGTTCAGTGCGCCGACGATCCCCACCCGCGCCTGGCCGCCCATCTCTTTTTGTACGTAATCAACGAAGTATTTACCAATGATTCTGCCGCCTTCGATATTATCAACGCCGACCTGAGCCGCCTGAGGCCCGGCCGGTAATACGGCATCAATGGCAATCACCGGAATGTTAGCGGCGGCGGCTTCTTTGACCGCCGGCATAATGCCGTTAACGTCGATAGCGGCTACCAGAATGCCTTTAACACCTTGCTGAATATAGTTTTCAATCGCGTCGTTTTGCGCCACGGGATTGTCGTTAGAGTTAAAAATAACTAAATTTTTACCACTGGCTTTTGCCGCATCCTGCGCGCCCTTATTCATCAGATTAAAAAATAATGCCTGCTGGTTGATTTGTACCAGCGCATAAGTCGGAGCAGCAGCGCTGACGGCAGAAATAAAACTAACAGATGCCAGCATTGTCGTTGCTACAGCAATAAAACGCAGTTTTCCGGTGTTAAATAACATCATCAGTATCCTCGTCGGGAATAGGTGATAGCCAGCAGAGTTCTGCGTCGCATGCGCACGCAGAAGGATTATTTTTTTGGCGGGCAAATATCGTCTATATGGCCAGAACAATCATCGATCGTTCGGCGAATACCTGCTTAATTTCATTCCGGCAACCGGTCCGTGTCGGTGCGCGACTGGAATGACTTAAACGGGTTTGGGAATGACTTCCCGGATGATGCGGTAAACTGCCTATACAATTCTCCGGCATTTAAAATTTGTCAAGCATTTATTTCAGGTTGTTGTTAGCAGAGAAATTGCTGTATCCACCGCACTTAACTATGTTACAGATAGCCGATTCTGGCAGAAATGGCGCAGGAAATGAGTATAAAACGCGTATTGTTATCCGATGTGGCAAAGCTGGCAGGACTGTCGAAGACCACTCTGTCGCGCTATATGAACAACAGTATTGTCCTGCCGCAGGAAACCATCGACCGCATCGAAACAGCGATCCGCGAACTGGACTATCGCGGTAATAGCCTCGCTCGCCGCCTGAGCAAAGGAGGAAGCGAAACCCTTGGCCTGGTGCTACCCGATATCACTAACCCCTTCTTTGCCGAACTGGCCGATGCCGCCGAAGAAGCCGCCTCTGGCCACGGCTACAGCCTCGTACTGTGTATCACCCGCAATAACCCGGAAAAAGAGTGCCAGTTCATCCGCTGGCTGGATACCTGCCAGGTCGATGGCTTGCTGTTTACCACCAACCGCCCCGATAACGGCCTGCTGCGCAAAGAGGTCCAGCGCCACGAACGTATTGTGCTGCTGGATGAAGATATTCCCGGCAGTACGGTGCCAAAAGTGTTTGCCGATAACGTCCAGGGCGGACGGATCGCCACCGAAAAACTGATCGCCGCCGGGCATCGCAGTATCGCTTTCGTCGGCGGCCCGGACAAATTGATGAGCGTGCGCGAACGCTATCAGGGATTTTGCACCGCCATGGCGCAGGCCGGTCTGAGCTGGCCCCCGGAATGGGTTATGTACGGCGACTACCAACGCGAGTTCGGTCAACAGGCGCTGCAGTACCTGTTTAGCCAGCCGGTGCGCCCGACCGCCGTCTTCGCCGCCAGCGACTACCTGGTGCTTGGCCTGCTTGACGAGCTGCGCGCCAGCGGACTACAGGCGCCGGAAGCGCTGTCGTTTGTCGGTTTTGATGACGCCAGCTATGCCGATTTCACCCAGCCGCGTATTTCCACTATCCGCCAGCCCGCGCGGGAGCTGGGACGCACCGCGGTAAACATCATGATGCGCCTGCTGAACAACGACCAGGATATCCCGGCAGAAACTCGCCTGCCGGTCGAATGGATTGGCCGCGACTCAATCAAGATTTGTTAAGCGCATCCCAAAATGGCGCAAAAGCGCCCAGTTTTGGCGCAAAAAACGATCGATTTACAATCTCTTCACTATAATCAGTAAACCGGTTTACTGAAATGTAACCTATAAACTCTATCTATTCCATAAGGTTAAGTCACAGGGCTGCGGTGTTGTTCCTGCCCTGGCACGGATGCTGCAATGTTCTTACTGGCGAACAAATATCTTACATAGCGTTTGTCCTGACTGTGTTGGCGAGTGCTCCATTCCGCAGGTAAACCGGTTTACTAGCATGTAGACCGTGTCGGATGGAGTATCTCCCCGCAATAGGACGAACATTTTCCCGGCAACAGCGATGGGAGTTATCAGATGCAGCAGCCACAGACTACCCCGCCAAGGGTAGAGATGATCAACATCACCAAGACCTACGGGTCGATACGTTCATTGCGCGGAGTCAACCTGGAGCTGGCTCCGGGCGAAGTCCTGGGCTTAGTGGGCGATAACGGCGCGGGGAAATCCACCTTAACCAAAGTGCTCTCTGGCGCGGTGATCCCCTCCAGCGGCACGATTCGTATCGACGGTGAGCAGCAGCAGTTTACTAATCCGGCCGATTCGCGCCGCTGCCATATTGAGATGGTGTATCAGGATCTGTCGCTATGCGACACGGTCGACGTCGCGGGCAATCTGTTTATGGGCCGCGAGCCCATGAAATCAATCCTCGGTATCCCCTTTCTCGACGAGGCCAGAATGCACGCCGATGCCCGCGAGATGCTAAAAGGGCTGGGAATTTCCATTCCCGATACTCGCCTGCTGGTGCGAAATCTTTCCGGCGGCCAGCGCCAGGCCATTGCCATCGCCCGTGCTGCGGCCTTTGACCCGAAAGTGCTGATTATGGATGAACCCACCGCCGCGCTGGCCGTCGCGGAAGTCGAAGCGGTTCTGGAGCTTATTCGTCGCGTTTCCGCTCGCGGCGTGAGCGTGATTCTGATTACCCACCGCTTGCAGGACCTGTTCCTGGTCTGTGACCGGATCATGGTGATGTATGAAGGTACCAACGTCGCCGACCGACGGGTGGCCGACACCAGTCTGAGCGATATCGTTAACCTGATTGTGGGCGAAAAATTCACCGCCCGCTCTGCGGCTGCACATTGAGGTAACAGGATGAGTATCATGAACTTAAGCAGCTCCCGCATGATCCAGCATTCGCTGCCGCGCCGCCTGCTGCATAACCACTCGGGTGTGGTAAGCATCGCGCTGTTTTTCGTTTTCTGCTGCGTAGTGTTTTCGCTGATCACCGGTAATTTCCTCACCGGCACAAACTGGCTGAATATCATCCGTCAGAGCGCCCCGCTGCTGATCGTCGCGACCGCCATGACTCTGGTGATCACCACCGGTGGCATTGACCTGTCGGTGGGTTCGACCCTTGCGCTGGTCGGTGCGCTTTCCGCGATCGCCCTGAACAACTGGGGGCTGCCGTGGCCGGCGGTTCTGCTCGGGGGGCTTCTGCTCGGCGGACTCGTTGGCGCCATCAACGGCTTCTTTATTGCCTATGAAGGAATTCCGGCGTTTATCGTCACCCTCGCCACCCTCGCCGTGGTTCGCGGCATCGCGCTTCTGGTCACCCAGGGCTACTCAATTCCGGTTCCGGCTGACAGCCTGTTTACCTTTATTGGGCGCGCGTGGGTTGTGGGTATCCCGATACCCGCGCTGATCGGCATGATGATTCTGGTTATCGGGCACATCGTTCTCAACCATATGCGCTTTGGCCGCTACGTGACGGCCATCGGCGCGAATGCCGAAGGCGCGCGACGCAGCGGGATTAACACCAAAGCGGTCACCATGAAGGTCTATATCATCAGCGGAATGGCCGCCGCACTGGCGGGAATGATTATTACCGCGCGTCTCGGCAGCGGCTCCTCCAACCAGGGAGAAGGCTTTGAATTGCAGGTCATCGCCGCCGTTGTACTCGGCAGTACCAGCCTGTTTGGTGGCTTCGGCACCATTATCGGCACACTGCTCGGCGCGCTGTCGATTGCGGTGATTCAAAACGGGCTGATCCTGTCGCATATTTCGCCGTTCTACACCCAGATAGCCACCGGCACCATTATCCTGCTGGCTATCTGGCTGAACACCCGCATTCTCAACCCCACGCGCTCCGCAGCAAAAGGATAGCTGATGAAAGGATCAATTTTTCGCCATCCCACCCCGCTGCCGGTTGGCGTCAGCAGCGGTTATGTCATGACGGTGCTTGGCCCGCTGCCGATTAGCGAAATGGGTGTTACCCTGATGCACGAACATATTCTGCTGGATGCCTCCGGCAAATGGGTACCGCCCTGCTGCTGTAGCGATCGCCATCTTGCCGAAATGCCGGTGAAGATGGAAAACCTCGGCGAACTGTCGCTGAACCCGCTGATGAGCCGTGACAACTGCCAACTGTTTGATGTCGATGTCGCGATTGAAGAACTGACCAAATATCGCGCCCTTGGCGGGGAAACGGTGGTCGATCCGACCAATATCGGCATTGGCCGCGATCCCAAAGCGCTGGCGCGCATCGCTCGTCTGACCGGTCTGAACATTATTATGGGTACCGGCCTCTATCTTGAACCTTCGCACCCCGAGTGGGTAAAAACCAGCAGCGTCGAACAACTGACCGAGCGGCTGATTTACGATCTTGGCGGCGAGGAGGAGAAACCGGAAGTGCTCGCCGGGCTTATCGGCGAAATTGGTATCTCAAGCCGCTTTACCCCGGATGAAGAGAAGTCCCTGCGCGCCGCGGGTCGGGCCAGCGCCGCGACCGGTGTGCCGATCGAGGTCCATCTTCCGGGCTGGGAGCGGCTGGGTCACCGGGTGCTGGATATTCTCGAACAGGAAGGCGCCGATCTACGCCATACCGTGCTGTGCCATATGAATCCCAGCTTTGCCGACAAGCGCTACCAACGTGAACTGGCGCAGCGCGGGGCGTTTCTCGAATACGACATGATCGGCATGAGCTATTACTACGCCGACGAGTCGGCGCAGTCGCCCTCCGACGAGGAGAACGCCCGCGCTATTCGCGAGTTGATTGACGATGGCTATATCCAGCAGATTTTGCTGTCACAGGATGTGTTTCTGAAAACCATGCTCACCCGCTACGGCGGACACGGTTACGGCTACATACTCAAACATTTTGTTCCTCGCTTACGTCGCCACGGCGTCAGCGGCGAACAGCTTGAAACCTTGATGATTGGAAATCCCCAACGGGTCTTTGGTGGATAAAAGGAAAGACATAATGCAGAAAAAAATCTTACTGGTTGGTGAATCCTGGACCAGCACTTCAACACACGTTAAAGGCTTCGATCAGTTTGCCACCGCCACCTGGCACACCGGCGCAACGGATTTTCTGGCCGCGCTGGCGGACAGTCACTACGCCATTACCTATATGCCAGCCCACGCAGCGGCGACAGACTTTCCGCTGACTCAGGAAGAACTGCAGCAGTGGGATGCCATTATTCTCTCCGATATTGGTGCCAATACGCTGCTGCTGCACCCGGATACCTGGCTGAAAAGCCGTCGTACCGCCAATCGCCTGACCTTGTTGCATGACTATGTAGCCGCTGGCGGCGCGCTGATGATGATTGGCGGCTATTACAGCTTCCAGGGAATTAACGGCGGCGCGCGCTATCGTCATACCGCGGTGGAAAAAGTTCTGCCGGTCCGCTGCCTGGCATGGGACGATCGTATTGAAACCCCGGAAGGTTGCTATGCCGAAGTGACGGAGTCCCACGCCCTGTTTGACGATATTCCCGGCGAATGGCCGTGGCTGCTGGGCTATAACGAAGTGGAAATGCATCCGCAAGGCAAACTGCTGGCGACGATCGCCGGTACCGGTCATCCGCTGCTCGCCGTTCGCGAATACCAACAAGGTCGCTCACTGGTATGGACCAGCGATATGTCAGCACACTGGCTACCGGAAGAGTTTGCCCAATGGCCCGGCTATCGCCAGCTGTGGATTAACTGTCTTGACTGGCTAACGGAACGTTGCTGATGACCACTACCCTTGAACTGGCCCGGCAGTTGCTGGGCTTTAACACCATCAATCCGCCAGGCAACGAAGCAGACTGCATGCGGTTCTTTGCCGGTTGGCTTGCAGAGAGCGGTTTTGAGGTTTCGCTGTCATCGTTCGGCGAGGGACGCAGTAATCTGATCGCCAGGCTGCCTGGGGCGAGAGCCGGTAAGCCGCTGGCCTTTACCGGCCATCTGGATACCGTGCCACTCGGTAATGCTCGGTGGCAATACGATCCTTTCGGTTCGCAGATAGAAGACGGGCGGCTTTACGGTCGTGGATCCAGTGATATGAAAGCGGCGGTGGCGGCGTTTGCCATCGCCTGCGTTCAGCACCGGGAAGCAATTCTGGCCGGACACGGTGCGGTATTACTGATTACCGGGGGGGAAGAGACCGGCTGCGATGGCGCACGAGCGTTGATTGAGTCCGGTTCGTTGCCGGAGACTGGCGCGCTGATCGTCGGAGAACCTACCGCCAATTACCCGGTAATCGGCCATAAAGGTGCGCTGTGGCTACGCTGCGAAACCCGGGGGAAAACCGCCCACGGCGCAATGCCGGAGTTGGGGATTAATGCTATCTATCTGGCCGCAGATGCGCTGGGTAAGATTCAACATTTTTCACCGGGCGCGCCACATCCACTGATGAAGCAGCCAACCCTTAACGTCGGACGTATTGAAGGTGGGTTAAATATTAACTCCGTGCCAGACCGCACGCGCTTTGATGTGGATATCCGTAGTGCGCCCAATTTGCAGCACGCCACCATCCGCCAGCGGTTGACCACGCTGCTTGGCGAAAGCGTCACCGTGTCGACGCTGGTCGATCTGCCCGCGGTACTCAGCGAAACCGATCACGCATGGATAAAGCAGGTTTATCAGCACTGCCAGCCGCTGCATGAGCGACCGCTCGAGCCGCGCGTAGTGCCCTACTTTACCGACGCCTCCCTGCTGCTGCCTGCGCTGGGTAACCCGCCCTGTATTATTCTCGGCCCTGGCGAGCCCTCTATGGCTCATCAAACCGACGAATACTGCCTGCTAAGCCGACTGAGAGAAGCTGAGCAGCTGTACGGGGACATTATCCGCGACTGGATGGCGTAAATCGCCCGCGGCGAATGCAAAGAATGATTGACAGCGTCACTTGTTGCTCATGCCTGCGGTCACCCCGCCGTAGGGCTGGTCAGCGATTAACGTTTGAATTCAATCGCGAAATAACAGAGGATAACGGCCTCGCACCCAGAATGAATCATCACCAGCAAGGAGGCATGGCCATGCGCTTAAGACTCAGCCCCCTACACGTTTGTATCCTCTCTTTACTCCTTTCCGCCTGCTCGGCCCCCCCTTCCGCACCGGATAGCGTTGAAAACGCTAAATTATCTGCAGAAGTGGATAAGATGTTTCGCGATGATGCGATGGGTTCAGACAATTCACCGCAGGCCAATACTTCACACTATCTGGTGCAAGTGCAAAAGGCTATCTTCGCGAAAATAGATCAGCCGCAGTCATATCAGGGGCAACAATGCTCCGTGCGCGTAACGCTACAACGTGACGGGAAGGTGCAAAATCCAACGGTAGAGCATGGCGATCCGGCGTTTTGTGCGCAGATAATGTCCGCGCTGAAAGAAGTTAAAATCCCACCAGCACCCGATGAAAAAACCTATCAGACATTCAGCAATGCCGTTCTGGACTTCAGGCCATAACAGGTCTTTTTGACATGCTATCGCAGGGGCCATTCGGCCCCCTGCATTGTTTTCAGAACTCCACACGTCCACCAAAATTATAGCGTCGCCCTTCCAGCATCGCCTGCTGCCGGTAGGTGGTGGTGTAAACCGGATTGACATCAAACAGATTGTAGATCCCGCTCATCAGCGTGACGTGCTGACTCAGATGATAACGCGCACCTAAATCAACCAGCGCATAGGCATCCGTTGAACTGGACTTGCCGATATCCGGCGAAGTGCTGCGCCAACTCGCCTTGGCCCACAGTTCCAGATCGGACGTGGTGTTCCACGTCAGCGAAATGTTGGCCATGCTGCTGGGGAAATCGTTTAGCGCATAACCCTTATACTCACCGCTTTTCTGTTCACTATGGGTATAGGTATAATTGGCGTTCGCTTTCAGCGCTGCGCTCACCTGCCAGTCGCCGTTCAGCTCCAGACCATAGATCTGCGCATCGCCGACATTAATATATTGCGATACGCTATCGGCGATATAACCATTGTATTGGCACTGCTGAGTAGCCGATGAGGTACAGATGGTATGGTCGCTGATTTTATCTTTAAATTTGGTATAAAAAAGGGTGGCATCCAGCGCCAGCGCCTCTTTCTGCCAGTACACGCCCAGATCGGTATTGATGCTCTGCTCCGGCTTCAGTTCGTCGTTACCGATGCCAATCTCGGAATAGGGATAAGCTCCGTAGACGTTGGTAAAACCGGCGTTGTTCTGGCGTAAATCCGGTTTTTTATAACCGGCGGATACGCCCCCTTTCAGCGCCCAGGCTTCATCGAGGGTCCAGTTACCGTACAGCTTAGGCGTGACGTGATAGCCAAAGTAGCTATCATGATCCAGACGCGCAGAGGTAGTCAGGGTAAAGTCCGACACAATCATCCATGCGTCTTCAGCAAAAACCGCCCAGCCGTGGCGGGTGAGTTTACTGACCGGGGTGACACCGGGCGCCTGCTTGTCCGCAATACCGAAGGTGTCATTCAACTCATTGCGCGTGAAGTTTGCGCCTAGCGTCAGCTTGTGATCGGCCAGAGTAAAGGTGTTCGCGCTGTTCGCCTCAAAATTATTCTGCTTAATAAATTGCGAATCCATACCGGGCACGCGGTATTCCGTGCGGGCTTTCTCATAGCTGATAAAGTTCTTCACCTCCACCAGGTCATCACCGTACCAGGCATGCTGTGAAAGCGAGGCCGCATCGCGGTCAAAACCCCAGTACCACGCTTTATCGTTATGGGTTTTCTCCTGATTGCCTTTGGAAGCATTCAGATCCCAAAGCTGGGTATCGGTTGGCGACAATGAAATCGTGGCGTCGAGATTCCCGGCCTGATGCTTAACAAAACGTTCTTTGCTTGGGCTGTCATCATCGCGACGATCAAGATAATCCGCGCCGACGCTGACCCCGAGTTTGCCCGGTATGACCGGCCCCATAAAGAAGGCATTGGTTTGGTTAGTGTTGCCGTATTCGCTTTTTTCCTGCAGGAAATAATTATCCTCCAGCACCCCCGTCCATTTCTCGAGGTTCCAGGCCTTTTTGGTGATCACGTTGACCACGCCGCCGATAGAGTCTGAGCCATACAGTGAGGACATCGGCCCGCGAATAACCTCAACCCGTTCAATAGCGGCCAGCGGCGGCATAAACGCCGCTTCAGTGCCGATATGATGCCCGTAGGGACGGGATTCGCGGGTAGACTGCTTGATGCCGTTTACCATATACGAGGTATAAGTCGAATCCATACCGCGCATCTGTACATCGCCAGTCGCAAGGCTGCCATGACCGTTGCCCACCAGCACGCCCGGCATTTCGCGCAATGCTTCCGTTACGTTCTGATTTGAACGGGTGTTCAGCGCCTTCTCATCAAGCACCGAGATCGTCGCCGGGGCCTCACGCCTCTCCTGGCTGAATCCCGTGGCGGTCACGACCATCTGTTCCTCATTGACGGCGGCGCTATCTGCGGCGAACGCTGCCGCAGGCAAATTGACCAAGGCGAGCGCTATCGCCACGTCCATGCGTGTCTTAATCGTCACAAAAAAATCCTTAGAATGTAGTGAGATCAATCTTGAGAACGTAGTCATCCTGGTCACTTTTTTCGTCCTGTTTGACGCTGACATACAGCGTTCCGGCATCCGCAGAAAGCGCCAGGCTGTTAGGCATCGCCGCCGTTTTGACGGTGTGTTTGAGATGATGGGTTTTCGCATCGATGACACTAATAGAGCGATCGTCGCGATGGGTCACATAGATTTCATCGCGTGCAGCGTTATAGCGCACAGCGACCGAATTCGGCGAGGTAATCCGATCCACCAGCTTACCGGAGTCCAGTCGCACCACCAGCACATCGCGGGTGTTGGTATCCGCGATATACCCGACTCCTGCGGCGCTGTTCAGGGCGATATTGAGGAAGTAATGGTTAGATTCAGCCGGATCGACCTTCACGCGGGAAAGGAGTTTCGACGTTTTGCCATCAAGGGTCACCAGTTCCCCCTTGCCGGTGACTACATACACCTTGTCAGCGGAAGCATCCACGGCAAACCCCACCGGCTCGATGTTGTTCAACGTTTCGATAAGCTGCTGCTTGCGCGTATCGACGACCCAAAGCAGGCCTTTGCCTTTACGCCCGATTCCGGACACATACAGACGCTGATTAGGCTTATCCAGCCCCACTTCGCGGACATGAGCCTGTTTCTCAGGATCCGAATCATCGCTGAGCTGAAGCGTTTGGATCACCTTATTGGTCTGCGTATCGACAAGCGTCAGCGAACCATCCAGCGCATTGCCCAAATACAGGATATGGTTTTCTTCATCCAGAGAAAGCGCAAAGGTACGCCGCTCGGTGGCTATTTTCTCATTAATCTGCAGCGAATCGGCTGCCAGTCGAAAGACTAATCCCGTCGTTTTATCTTTATCAAATGAGGGCGCGGAGGCGGCATAGAGTGTTTTCTGGCTGTTATCATAAGCCAGTTCATAAACGCCGTGACCAAGAGGCTGTGAGAGGAATGCCTGCTCGGTAAAATCCGTAGCCGAGGCAGAGAACACATGGAGAGAACTTGCAACGGCCAGCGCGCAGAGCGCAGAGCGCAGCTTTCTTCAGGGATACAGTAGACATGTAATTTTTCTTTACAAGAATTTACGGAATGCAAATATTAATGAAAATGAATATCATTTTCAATTTCATTAATGTGCATATTCCCTACCATTTTTTGTGGTCATCGAAGCCGCAGTGCTGCAGGCTGGCGAAAATGGCCGGTGGTGACGCCACCATGTTGTGAAAACCATCGGGTAACCCGTTGTCATATCATGATTCACTCCGCCAGACTTCCCCCATCGCTCTCGCCCGATGGAACGCCAGCGCGTCCAGCAATGCGCATCGCCACCAGAACGGGTTCACGCGCTTTGGGTGCAACTGTCCACCATTTTTTGCCGCACCAATCCCTCGCCAATCCAGCGCTGTACTCCGCCGCAAGGTGAAAATATCAAACACACCTTTAGAGAAAAGCCACTTACTCTCATCAATATTTATATGTAGCCTGTAGGTATATCAGAAAGGCTATTGTGCAATAAAAAAGAGTGTCCCATGCCTATTAAGCGGTTAACAGTCCTGGAGAAAGAATGATTTTAATTTTTACGATGTTTATATTTTCCCTCACTCTGTCATTTTCCCCAGGCCCGGTAAATATGCTGATTATATCGTCGGGGGCGATTCATGGATTCAGAAAAACTTTGCCGTTGGTCTCAGGCGCGACCACAGGTTTTACTTTATTGCTGATAGTCGTTTGTTTCGGATTTTACGCCGCAATCGAACAATATCCTCTGTTCTTCAAATATCTCAATGTTGCCGGCGCACTGTTTATACTGCATCTGGGTTATAAGATAGCGTCATCTCAACCTGATTTGGCCTTGCAAAAGACCGAAACGCCGGGTTTTATTCAGGGATTTTTAATGCAATGGTTCAACCCGAAAGCCTGGACCGCCTGTGCATCAGGAGCGGCGTTATTTTCTGACCCGTCAACCAATGTGACAGTATTAGTGTTTATCATGATTTATTTTGTCGTCTGCTATCTCTCACTGGCTTCATGGGCGGTTATCGGCGACAAAGTTTCAATGCTGCTCAGGAGCAGACAACGCATTCGTACTTTTAACCTGTTGATGGGCGGATCGCTGATTGTTACAGCGGGCTACATGCTCTGTTTGCCACTCCTCAATCATTCATAATTGATGAGACTCAAAAGAATTATAAATGTTATTAATCAATTTATAGGCAATGCTGCTGCTCGATATATTCGAAGGCCATATTGCATATACCTTTAACGGTTCTAATGACCAGTCGGGGAGCACTTCCTGCATTTCTCCGTGCTTAACATCATCCTCACTCAGATAGCGCGGGGGAGCCGCCAGCCCAATTTGTTGCCTTGCAAGAGAATAGGACGCTTCAACATTATCCACGATAACCGTTGGCGTATATTTGATTAACGCCACTTCGCCATTTTTATGCCTGAACTCCCGGTTGTGCTGTCTCATCGTCAGGCCAATCCAGGGCAGGTGTTGTAAGTCATCAGGATGGTTGATGGGCTTATAATGACTTAGTAAGCCCTTTGATGCGACCAGTTGCCGGGGCAACACAAAAAGATGCCGTGCTTTGAGTGAACTGTCCGGGAGTTCCCCAATCCGAAATGCAACATCAATACTTTCACCAATAATATCTTTACGCGTATCACTGTAAGAAATGTGCAGGCACACATCCGGATAGGCTTGTATAAACCCCGCAAGATGGCGAGTAAATACGCTATTGATAAAAACGGCAGGGACAGAAATATGCAGCTTGTTAGCCGTTGAGACAGAACGCTGTTTAAATTCAATAACCCCCTTCTCATAGAGTTCCAGCATAGCGTTGGCCGTCTCCAGCAAACTGACGCCATCGTGAGTCAGAGAAAGTTTACGGGTATTTCTATATAGCAGAGCACTACCCAGATTTTTTTCCAGTTTAGAAAGATGCGTACTCGCCGTGGCGGTGGTTAGCCCTAAAGCTTCTGCCCCACCTGAGATTGATCCTGCCTCGACAATTTTGGCAAACACAATCAGGTAGCGGATGTCATCAATCATTTACATTCCTTTGGTCACTCATTAACGCTGAGCCTGAGAGTCTCTCCGGCCAACTGCGCCAGGTCGCATCACCACAGGCTTTTTAGTCTGGCTGAAAACGCTCTACACGACAAAGCCTTAACGGGGGATGCCCCGTGGCCGCCCATGGCAAGTAAACATCACGCTCTGAGCCAAACAACATCCCTGTACAGATATCAGGGCTGTGCTTATCTTGGCACTGCGCCCGTCCGCCAAACCCGCAGGCCGAAAACGTTGATATATAGCCCGGCCATAATCAGCACCGCACCCAGCAGCTGCAGGCCGTTCAGCGTTTCGCCGAGCAACAGCGCGGCGCTGGCCATCCCAACGACCGGGACCAGCAACGACAGAGGCGCCACACGCCAGGTTTCATAGCGCCCGAGCAGCGATCCCCAGATGCCATAGCCGACAATCGTGGCAATAAACGCCAGATATAGCAGCGAAAACACGGTCAGCATATCAATGTGAATCAGGCTCGCCACCATGACCTGTGGGCCATCGATCGCCCATGACGCCAACATAAACGGCAGCACGGGAATCAACGCGCTCCACACCACCAGGGACATAATCTGCGGCTTCTCGGCGCGGGACATGATCTGTTTATTAAAGATATTCCCGCAGGCCCAGCTCAACGCCGCCGCCAGAGTCAGCATAAATCCGACGATCGGGACATGCTGGCCGCCGAGGCTGGCTTCCACCAGCACCAGAATGCCAAAAATGGCCAGCGCAATCCCGGCCAGCTGTTTTCCCTGCAGGCGTTCACCGAAGGCAAAGGCGCCAAGGATGATGGTAAAGAATGCCTGAGCCTGCAGCACCAAAGAGGCCAAACCGGCGGGCATTCCAAGATTGATTGCGCAGAATAAGAAGGCGAACTGACCAAAGCTGATCGTCAG
Source organism: Raoultella sp. (assembly GCF_039594335.1). Lineage (NCBI taxonomy): Bacteria > Pseudomonadati > Pseudomonadota > Gammaproteobacteria > Enterobacterales > Enterobacteriaceae > Klebsiella > Raoultella sp. The sequence goes on along the minus strand of NZ_JBCNNS010000066.1, from coordinate 8,476 downwards.
GCCATAGCCGAGTAGCAGACGCAGCGGGATTTTAGGGCGGGCAACAAACAACAGCGCCGGAAAGGCCACCAGTAAGAAACGCAGCCCCGCCAGCATCAGCGGCGGCATATTGTGAAGCCCGACCTTAATCACCACAAAATTCAGTCCCCACACTACTACCACCAGCAGTGCCAGTAGCCCGTCTTTACGTGTCATACCCTGCCTCTATTGTTATATGAATTTTTGTGAACAAAATCAAAGTACCCAAAAAAACGCCCGGCGGATAGATCATTATTTTTAGCAGGGTACCAGAGCACGTGATAACACAGGGTTGCGCTATACAAGATCCTGATAGGATGGTATTTCTGAACAGCACAACATAAAAAGATATTTCGTCAGGGAAAGAAAATGATACCGACCATCAGGCGCTCGACCATCGCACTGCTGGCGTCCTCGCTGCTGTTGACTATCGGCCGTGGCGCAACGCTGCCCTTTATGACCATCTTCCTCACTCGTCAGTACCAGCTTGAGGTGGATAAAATTGGCTATGCGCTCTCCATCGCCCTCACCGTCGGCGTCGTCTTTAGCATGGGCTTTGGCATTCTGGCCGATAAGTTTGATAAAAAGCGCTATATGCTCATCGCCGTGCTGGCCTTTATCTGCGGCTTCATCGCGATTCCGCTGGTCAATAGCGTCATTCTGGTGGTGTTTTTCTTTTCCCTGATCAACTGCGCCTATTCCGTCTTCTCCACCGTGCTGAAAGCCTGGTTTGCTGAGATTCTGTCGCCGGAAAAGAAAGCGCGGATCTTCTCCCTCAACTATACCTTTCTGAATATTGGCTGGACCGTCGGCCCGCCTGTCGGCACGCTGCTGATGATGCACAGCATCAACCTGCCGTTCTGGCTGGCGGCGGCCTGTGCCGCGCTACCGCTGGTGGGTATTCAGCTCTTCGTTCAACGTTCCCCGGCGGTGATTGCCCAGGATAACGCAGCCCACTGGTCGCCTTCAGTGCTGCTGCGCGACCGCGCGCTGATGTGGTTTACGCTTTCCGGCCTGCTGGCCTCGTTCGTCGGCGGCTCATTCGCCTCCTGTATTGCACAGTATGTGCTGGTGGTCGCCGATAGCGATTTCGCTGAAAAGGTGGTGGCGGTAGTACTCCCGGTCAATGCCGCCGTAGTGGTGGCGCTGCAGTACGCTGTCGGCCGTAAGATGAGCGCCAGCAATATCCGTCCGCTAATGACCGTTGGTATGTTCTGTTTCGTCCTCGGGCTGGGGGGATTTATTCTTTCCGATAGCAGCCTGTTGCTATGGGGGATATCTGCCGCCGTGTTTACCCTTGGTGAGGTTATCTATGCCCCGGGTGAGTATATGCTGATTGATAACATCGCCCCCGCCGGCATGAAAGCAAGCTACTTTTCCGCCCAGTCGCTGGGATGGCTGGGAGCAGCCTTCAACCCGATGATTACCGGATCTATCCTGACCCATATGCCGCACTGGTCGCTGTTTGTGGTGCTGATGCTCGCGATCATCGTTGCCTGGTTGATGATCTTGCGCGGAATGAAAGTTCGTTCGTGGCAGAATGGCTGTTCGACCGTCAGCGCGTAACCCCAGGCGTCATGCGGCTGTCGGGTTAATGTCGTGCAACTGTCGGCTGCGGATCGTGGTGCCCGACAGTGCCCGGGACCACACTCCATCTCAGGTTTTCACCCGGAGATAGATATGATGAACAACAGTAATCAGGTTAAACAACTACGTCTGCAGCGCGCCTGGTCCCAGGAGCAGTTGGCAGAACTGGCTGGCCTCAGCGTGCGGACAATTCAGCGCATTGAGAACGGCGATCGCCCGGGGCTGGAAACCCTGAGCGCCCTGGCTGCAGTCTTTGAAGTTAACGTTGCCGATATCACCGGTGACGCCCCGGCCGGCCATGAAGAGTCTCTCGATTTACGCATCGAAGAGGCAAAAGCGCGCGTGCAACAGGAAAGCCGCTTCTTTCGCTCATTGTCGACCGCCGTGGTGGTGTGCGTGTTACTGGTTCTGCTTAACCGGTTTACCAACCCGGGCAACTACTGGTCTGCCTGGGTTGCCGGGATCTGGGGGGCATTGCTGCTGGTGAGAGGCTTGCGCTTGTTTGTTTTCGGCGGATGGATCCGCAGCTGGCGTCAGACGCGCTTGCAACGGCTGCTGCGTAAATAGAGATTTTCCCCTGCCATCATTCCCCGCTTGCGCTGACGCTAAGCGGGGGCTACGACTGACTAGCCGCAGGCATATGCCGGCGAGTCCCCCCGCAGAGACTTCCTCCGGTTGATGGCGCCAGGGTTCTGGGATAGGTTCGCTCCAGGTGCGTTTGCCGGTTTTCTTTGGCGCTGGGGACTTTTGTAATGGCGCGGAGTGTCGCATCCGGGCTCAGCATAGCGAGATGCAGGTGTCAGGAATGGCATGGACCCGGAATCCCTCCGGGTCACAATCATCAGCGACTGGTCCAGCGCCCCCGGCTCAAGCATCCGTGCTCGCTCTGCGTTTATTCAGCCCCGGGCCTCTGCCGACGCCATCGGGTCATAGTCCGGCGAGCGCAGCAACGCATGGAGTTGACGTCGACGGACACCCATATTGCCACCGTCATACAGCGGAAAACACAGCGCGTCCTGCATCAGGCCAGCCAGCGGGTAGAGGTCGCTATAGGCATCGACGCCGACAACTCGCATTGTGTCATAGACAGCTTGTACGCACAGCTCGGAACAGTAGACCTTGGTCATGATGGGCAGCTCGCGACTGCGCCGCTCGGTCAGATCGAACTGATGGCACGCCTTCCAGGTCAGGTATCGTGCGGCCTCGATGCGCATCTTGATGTCGGCCAGCATGAAGCCGACATTCTGATAGTCGATGACCGGGACCGGGCCGGAACGCTTGTCGGTCCGCGAGAACGCGAGGGCCACGTCAAAAGCCGAACGCATTACCCCAACGCATGCCGCGCCGATCAGGGCTGCAGTCCAGGAGAAGGCGTCCTCAACGAATCCGATACCATCGCCGGGCTTACCAATAATGTTGGCGGCCGGGACGCGCACCTCATTGAAATGGATCCGGGGCGACACCGTCGCGCGATGGCCGACCGTGTCGAGAATACCGGCGATCTCCACGCCAGGCGCATTGCCGGGCACCATGATCACCGCCAATGACTCCTGCGGAGGAAGCGCGGGATCGGTGCGACAAATCACGCTGTACAGATGGGCCCCCTTTCCGTCCCAGCCCGTACCGTTCGTGGTGTAGTGCTTGGCACCGTTGATGACCCACTCATCACCTTCCCGGCGAGCAAAGGTTTGCACGCCAACAGACGGATCGGAACTGTTGTAGTTAGCACCTCCGGTGACTTCCGTGAAGGCGAGTGCCGCCAGCCGGGTTCCGTCTTCAATGAAGTCCGGCAGGAAGCGCCTCTTCTGCTCTTCCGTGCCGTGATGGATCACGGCATGCAAGCCAAGGCCCGTTCCCAGCAGGGCTGACGGCACGTTGACATCGGCGGCCGTGAGCTCTTCGGCCGCCAGGGCGAAGTCGAGGGTACTGAGCGCGGTGCCGCCGACCGAAACCGGCAGCAGCGCCTTAATGAAGCCAGCCTCTGCCATCGCCGCGTAGAAGGGACGAGTGGCGTAGAAACGGTCCTCTGGCCGTGGAAAGGGGGCGATGGTCGACGGGACTTTGCTCAACACCTCGGCGGCAAAGCGCCGTGCTTCGCTCTGGAGGGCTTTCTGGGATTCGCTGAGCTGAAAATCGATAGACATGGAAATTCTCCTTGCAGTGTGAATGAACGCATCCACAGTCTGCCCAGCGCCCGGCGCAGAATCTCGACGATACGTGCAAGGAGAATTGACGATGAGTGCATCGCAGAACTGACCGCGCAGGCCGTTCGGACGAGCCCGAGAATGGCACAGGATTTGCAAAACATGTTTGTTGCGTCCTTGTAAAGGGATCTTCTGCGCAAAAAAGGGCGTTTCTCCCATAATTCGCACGGTTGATGTGCCCCGGGAGAGTGCGCAAGCTCAATGCCATCGAGCAAGTTGACTATCTGTGCAGTGGAACTTGATTATTCGTGCAAAGTGGAGGGCGGATATCGCCGCTCTCTGTGCGTATCTGGCGCCGTCTCACGGTGCTGTTCTTTCCTGATGGGCGGAGTAGATGACATGCGAATCTGGGAAGCGGACAGGCGTCCGGAAGAGCAACAGTTCGCGTATTGGCGCGAAGTGTTGTGTGAAGCGTTTGTTTCGCTTGATCCCGTTATCAAGCCGCACGCCCAACCGTTTCTTGGGCGGGTTCATTCCCAGGATCTCTACCAGACGGCACAAACGCAGATTTGCTCCCGCGGGCAGTTCATCAACCGACGTTGGGAGGAGATTCGGCGCAATCCGGTGGAATACTGCTTCGCTAACTTTCAGTTGGAAGGCTCCTGCGTCGTGCGCCAGGACGGCCAGGAAACGCTCATTCGTCCGGGCGGTTTCGCCGTGGTCGACTCGACTCGCCCTTACTACCTTGACTTCCGCGAGGACTGGCGCGTCTTGTCGTTCCGTATTCCGAGGAACCAACTGGTTTCGCGCCTCGCGTCCCCGCGACAGACGATGGCCAATGCCGTCGATGGGCAGAGTGGTCTGGGTCTTGTGGCGTCAAGATTCGCCCGTTCACTTGACCAGGTCAACACCAGTGCCAGCATCGACGTGCAGGAGGGATTGAGTACCACGCTCACCAGCATCATTGCCCTCACATTAGGCGCAACGCTCGAATCACAGGAACGCGATCGGCTGCCGGTACGGGATGCTTTTCGCCGGGCCATCGAAACCTATATCGGCGATCATCTGGCCGATCCGCTTCTGGGGCCGGACGCCATCGCGGTGCGGTTCGGTGTCTCGCGTCGCACCATTTACACCTTATTTGAGGAAGCGCCTTTGTCCGTCAGTGGCCTGATCCGCGAGCTACGGCTGTTGCGCTGCGCACGCGATTTACAGGCCCAGGGCGCCCCCGGCATCCTCACCGTCGCCCTGCGCTGGGGCTTCAATGACGCCTCTCATTTCTCTCGTTTGTTTAAAAGCCGATTCGGCGTCTCGCCACGGGAATTCATCTCCCGCACTGGCGACGATCGGTCATGCCGCGGCGTTGCTGAGGCCGTCAGAAAGAAGCCCTCGCCATTCGCATGATTTATCGTTACCCGAGCCAGCATCATGAAAACGTCATCGCAGCCTTTGCAGGCCGCAACGTAGTTTTGATTGCAGAATAAACGGCAAACAGAGCGGTTCATCAGCAGGCCCGTCAATGGCACACGGGCCTTGCCTCAACGCGACAAAGCCCTCAGAAACGTCAGCGCGTTAAATCGTTACCATCCCGCGCACGCCTTCGGCTTCCATCGCCGCACCGTTTCCCTGCTGAATAATCGTTCCTCGCGACATCACCAGATAGCGATCCGCCAGCGCGGCGGCAAAGTCATAAAACTGTTCGACCAGCAGAATGGCCATGTCGCCACGGTTCGCGAGCTGGCGGATCACTTCGCCAATCTCTTTGATAACCGACGGCTGAATACCTTCCGTCGGCTCATCCAGGATCAGCAATTGTGGTCGACTGGCCAGCGCGCGACCAATCGCCAGTTGCTGCTGCTGACCACCGGAGAGATCGCCGCCGCGCCGCTGTTTCATGGTTTTCAGCACCGGAAACAGCTGATAAATCTCCTCTGGCACCTGCCCGGCTTCCCTGGCCGGAAACCGCGACAGCCCCATCAGCAGGTTCTCTTCCACCGTCAGGCGAGGAAAGATTTCACGCCCCTGCGGCACATAGGCGATGCCGGCCTGCACCCGCTGGTGCGGTTTCCGCTGGGTAATGGTTTTTTCCTGCCAGATGACGTCACCGCTGCGCGCCGGGATCAGCCCCATCAGGCACTTCAGTAAGGTGGTTTTACCCACGCCATTGCGCCCCAGCAGACAAGTGACCTCACCTAGCCGGGCCTCAAAGTCAACCCCGCGCAGAATGTGGCTGCCGCCATAATATTGATGTAACTGATTAACCTGTAGCATTCGCTCTCCTTACCGACCGAGATACACTTCGATCACCTGCTCATTCGCCTGTACCTCGCGCAGCGACCCTTCCGCCAATACCTGGCCCTGATGCAACACCGTGACCCGGTCAGCGATAGTTTCGACAAACCCCATATCGTGTTCCACCACCATCAAGGAATGTTGCCCGGCCAGGGTGCGAAACAGCTCGGCGGTATACTCGGTTTCTGCATCGGTCATCCCGGCGGCGGGCTCATCCAGCAGCAGCAGATGCGGCTCCTGGACCAGCAGCATCCCGATCTCGAGAAACTGTTTTTGTCCGTGAGAAAGCAGCCCCGCTGGACGCGCGCGCTCACCATCAAGACGCAGCAGCCGGAGAATGTCGCTGAGGCGGTCCTCTTGCTCGCTATTCAAACGCGCCCGCAGGCTGGCCCAGACCGACTTATCGCCTTTAAGCGCCAGTTCAAGGTTTTCGGCGACGGTCAGCGCCTCAAACACCGTTGGTTTTTGAAACTTACGGCCAATCCCCTGACGGGCAATCGCGATAGGATCAAGCCCGAGCAAATCGATCGACTGGTCATACCGTGCCATGCCGCTCTGCGGCCGGGTTTTGCCGGTAATGACATCCATCAGCGTGGTTTTTCCGGCGCCATTCGGCCCGATAATGCAGCGCAGTTCGCCCACGCCAATCTGCAATGAGAGATCCGTCAACGCCTGGAAACCATCAAAGTTGACGTTGATGTTCTCCAGCTCAAGCACCGGATCGGTCTGCTCGCGAAAGCGGTCAGTGGGCTGCTGGCGGGTAAACAGGCCTTCATCCGGTTGCATCAGCGGTCTCCTTTGCGTAGCAGGCCAATAACCCCGCGAGGTAAAAACAGGGTCACGATGATAAAAATCAGGCCGAGGAACAGTTGCCAGTATTCCGGCATCGTGACGGTGAACAGGCTTTTCGCTCCGTTCACCAGTCCGGCACCAAGCACCGGGCCAATTAAGGTACCGCGCCCGCCAAGCGCCACCCAAATAGCCGCTTCAATTGAGTTGGTCGGCGACATTTCGCTGGGGTTAATGATCCCCACCTGAGGTACGTACAGCGCGCCCGCCAGTCCACACAGCACCGCCGAGAGCGTCCACACCAGCAGCTTAAATCCGCGCGGATCGTATCCACAGAACATCAGCCGATTTTCCGCATCACGCACCGCCGTCAGGATCCGGCCGAATTTACTCTGCGCCAACAGAAAGCCTATCCATAACGTCAGCAGCAGCAGTAACACCGTGACCATAAACAGAGCGGCCCGCGTTGTGGTCGCGGTAACGGAATAGCCAAGCAACGTGGTGAATCCGGTAAAACCGTTATTGCCGCCAAAACCGGTTTCGTTACGGAAAAAGAGCAGCATGCCGGCGTAGGTCAACGCCTGGGTCATGATCGAGAAATAGACGCCTTTGATTTTGGAACGGAAAGCAAACCAGCCGAAGACCAGGGCCAGCAATCCCGGAACCAGCACCACCAGCAGCATCGCCCAGGCAAAATGCTGCGTGCCCCACCAGAACCACGGCAGCTCGTTCCATGACAGAAAAGACATGAATGCCGGCAGACCGTCGCCTGCCGCCTGCCGCATCAGATACATCCCCATGGCATAACCGCCGAGGGCGAAAAAGATGCCATGGCCCAGGGACAGCATTCCGGCATAGCCCCAGACCAGATCCAGCGCAACAGCGACAATCGCGTAACAGAGGATTTTCCCGGTCAGGGTCAGCAGCCAGGTGGAGACCGCCAGCGGATGCGACTGCGGCAGTAGCGCTAAAAAGGGCATGCTCAACAACCCCAGCACCAGCAATCCGCCGAGCCACTGCAGCGATCGCGGCGCTTTACGCGCCAGCGTCAGTGTAATAGGTTGGCTCATCAGTCAATTACCCTCCCTTTTAAGGCAAACAGCCCCTGCGGACGTTTCTGGATAAACAGGATGATCAGCACCAGAATCAGGATTTTACCTAGCACTGCCCCGAGCTGAGGTTCAAGGATTTTGTTGAAGATCCCCAGACCAAAGGCCGCCACCACGCTTCCTGCCAGTTGGCCGACACCGCCCAGCACCACCACCAGGAACGAATCGATGATATAGCCCTGACCGAGCTCCGGGCCGACGTTACCCAGTTGCGACAGCGCCACGCCCCCCAGTCCGGCGATACCTGAACCGAGACCAAACGCCAGCATATCCACTCGCCCGGTCGGCACCCCGCAGCAGGCGGCCATCGCCCGGTTTTGGGTCACCGCCCGCACGTTCATGCCTAAGCGCGTTTTATTCAGAATTAACCAGGTGAAGAACAGCACCAGCAGCACAAACCCTAATACTGCCAGGCGGTTCCACGGCAGGATCAGGTTCGGCAAAACCTGCAGACCGCCGGAGAGCCAGGCCGGGTTTGCCACTTCCAGGTTCTGGGCACCGAACAGCATGCGTACCAGTTGGATCAGCATCAGACTA
>NZ_JBCNNS010000065.1:0-25776 GCF_039594335.1 Raoultella sp. | reverse complement strand
GAACGCTCTGCAATATAGCCAAGGCGCAGCGGGTTGATGCGATGTAAGGGCTTGAACTCGCCCTCTAAGTCCCACCAGCGCGAGGCGACGGCTTCAAATTTAGCAATTTCATGATGATCAACGTTGTGGGCCACCGGCTGTTTTTCGGCATTCATGGGCGCTTCGCCTCCTTTTCTGTTCAGACCGGTGAGTATATCAGGTGACCGGCATGAATAAACGTCTATCCCCATCGCCTTTTGCCGCGACCGGATGACGCGAATCGAAGCACCTGCGTTTGCCGCCACGAGGCGGCGCGAAATTCATTGGGTATAGATTTCCCCGTATCACCGTGGCTGTGTTATAATTTGCGACCTTTGAATCCGGGATACAGTAGAGGGATAGCGGTTAGATGAGCGACCTTGCGAGAGAAATTACACCGGTCAACATTGAGGAAGAGCTTAAGAGCTCGTATCTGGATTATGCGATGTCGGTCATTGTTGGCCGTGCGCTGCCGGATGTCCGAGATGGCCTGAAACCGGTACACCGTCGCGTACTTTACGCCATGAACGTATTGGGCAATGACTGGAACAAAGCCTATAAAAAATCCGCCCGTGTCGTTGGTGACGTCATCGGTAAATACCACCCTCATGGTGATACCGCTGTTTATGACACCATTGTACGTATGGCACAGCCATTCTCCTTGCGTTATATGCTGGTCGATGGCCAGGGTAACTTCGGTTCTGTCGATGGCGACTCCGCCGCAGCGATGCGTTATACGGAAATCCGTATGTCGAAAATCGCCCACGAGCTGATGGCCGACCTGGAAAAAGAGACAGTTGATTTCGTTGATAACTATGACGGCACGGAACGCATTCCTGACGTCATGCCGACGAAAATCCCTAACCTGCTGGTGAACGGTTCGTCCGGTATCGCCGTCGGGATGGCAACCAACATTCCCCCGCACAACCTGACGGAAGTGATCAACGGCTGCCTGGCCTATATCGACGATGAAAATATCTCCGTCGAAGGGCTGATGGAGCACATCCCGGGTCCGGACTTCCCGACCGCCGCCATTATTAATGGTCGTCGTGGTATTGAGGAAGCTTACCGCACCGGTCGTGGCAAAATTTATATTCGCGCCCGCGCTGAGGTGGAAACCGATGCGAAAACGGGTCGTGAAACCATCATCGTGCACGAAATTCCGTATCAGGTGAACAAAGCGCGTCTGATCGAGAAAATTGCCGAGCTGGTGAAAGACAAACGCGTTGAAGGCATCAGCGCGCTGCGTGACGAGTCTGATAAAGACGGGATGCGCATCGTGATTGAAGTGAAACGCGATGCGGTGGGCGAAGTGGTTCTCAACAACCTCTACTCCCAGACGCAGCTGCAGGTCTCCTTCGGTATCAACATGGTTGCGCTGCACCATGGTCAGCCGAAGATCATGAACCTGAAAGATATTCTTTCTGCGTTCGTGCGCCACCGCCGTGAAGTGGTGACACGTCGTACCATTTTCGAACTGCGTAAAGCCCGCGATCGTGCACATATCCTTGAAGCGCTGGCGATTGCGCTGGCCAACATCGACCCGATCATCGAGCTTATCCGCCGTGCGCCAACGCCTGCGGAAGCTAAAGCTGGCCTGATTGCGCGTCCATGGGATCTGGGTAACGTGGCGGCGATGCTGGAACGCGCCGGTGATGATGCCGCGCGTCCGGAGTGGCTGGAGCCCGAGTTCGGCGTGCGCGACGGTCAATACTATTTGACCGAACAGCAGGCGCAGGCGATCCTGGATCTGCGTCTGCAGAAACTGACCGGCCTTGAGCATGAAAAACTGCTTGATGAATACAAAGAGCTGCTGGGACAGATCGCTGAACTGCTGCATATCCTCGGTAGCGCCGATCGTTTGATGGAAGTGATTCGTGAAGAGCTGGAAGCCATGCGTGAACAGTTCGGCGACCCACGTCGTACCGAAATCACCGCCAACACCGCGGATATCAACATCGAAGATCTGATCAACCAGGAAGATGTGGTGGTCACCCTGTCTCACCAGGGCTATGTGAAGTATCAGCCGCTGACCGACTATGAGGCGCAGCGTCGCGGTGGCAAAGGTAAATCGGCCGCACGTATTAAAGAAGAAGACTTTATCGACCGCCTGCTGGTGGCGAATACCCATGACACGATCCTCTGCTTCTCCAGCCGTGGTCGCCTGTACTGGATGAAGGTCTATCAGCTGCCGGAAGCCAGCCGAGGTGCGCGCGGGCGTCCAATCGTCAACCTGCTGCCGCTGGAAGCCAACGAACGTATTACCGCGATTCTGCCGGTACGCGAATACGAAGAAGGCGTGAACGTCTTTATGGCGACGGCCAGCGGGACCGTGAAGAAAACCGCGCTGACGGAGTTCAGTCGTCCGCGTTCTGCCGGGATTATCGCGGTGAACCTGAACGAAGGCGACGAGCTGATTGGCGTTGACCTGACGAACGGTAATGATGAAGCGATGCTGTTCTCAGCCGCCGGTAAAGTGGTGCGCTTTAAAGAGAGCGCGGTCCGTGCCATGGGCCGTACCGCAACCGGCGTTCGCGGCATCAAGCTGGCGGGTGACGACAAAGTGGTCTCGCTGATCATTCCACGCGGCGAAGGCGCTATCCTGACCGTCACGCAGAATGGTTACGGTAAACGTACGTCGGCGGCAGAGTATCCGACTAAGTCCCGTGCGACGCAGGGCGTTATCTCCATTAAGGTCACCGAGCGTAACGGTTCCGTGGTCGGCGCCGTGCAGGTTGATGATTGCGATCAGATCATGATGATCACTGATGCGGGCACGCTGGTGCGTACGCGCGTTTCGGAAGTCAGCATCGTCGGTCGTAACACGCAGGGCGTTATTCTGATCCGTACCGCGGAAGATGAAAACGTCGTGGGTCTGCAGCGTGTAGCCGAGCCGGTTGATGACGAAGAGCTGGATGCCATCGACGGCAGCGTAGCGGAAGGCGACGACGAGATCGCGCCGGAAACTGACGTTGACGCAGATGATGACGCTGGCGAAGATGAAGAATAATCTGCGCTAGTGGTGCGAAAAGGGCCGGGAGATAACCCCGGCCCTTTTTATTGCTACGTGGTGCCCTTTATCCGACGCGAAATCCAGAGAGTATAACGTTGCGACGAAACCTGTTTACCGCTACCTTAACCCCATTCTGTTGAGCCCCTGACGGCCGAGTATCGCCACTTTGAAATATCTTGCCTCTTTTCATACCACGCTAAAGGTTTCACGCTACCTGTTCAGAGCGCTGGCGGTGCTGCTCTGGATGCTGATCGCTTTCGTTTCCGTGTTCTATATCGTCAATGCCCTGCATGACCGGGAGTCGGAAATCCGCCAGGAATTTAACCTCAATGCCGATCAGGCGCAGCGCTATATCCAGCGGACCGCGGATGTGATTAAAGAGCTGAAATACGTGGCGGGCAACCGTCTGACCAGCGGCGAAGAGAGTGGGGTCACTCCGGTTCCGGGCGGCAATATCGCCGTCCCTGATTTCGAACCGCTGTACGCTGATTCTGATTGCGGGACGATGGGCGCGACCTGGCGCAACTCCCTGCAGTCGCTGGCGTGGTTTATGCGCTACTGGCGCGATAACTTTTCTGCGGCCTATGACCTCAATCGCATCTTCTTAATTGGCAGCGATAATTTATGTATGGCCAATTTTGGCCTGCGAGAAATGCCGCTGGAGCGCGATCAGGCGCTGAAAGTGCTGCTCCAGCGCATCGAGCAGTACCGCGATGCGCCGCAAAATGAGCGCGGCAACAACCTGTTCTGGATAAGTCAGGGCATGCGTCCGGGCGTGGGTTATTTTTACGCGCTGACGCCGGTTTATATGGCAAACCGCCTGCAGGCGTTGCTGGGTATTGAGCAGACCATTCGTATGGAGAGCTTTTTTACGCCGGGCAGTCTGCCAATGAGCGTCACGATTCTTGATGACAACGGACAGCCGCTTATTTCTCTTGCCGGGCAGGAGAACAAAATCAAGAGCGAAGCCCGCTGGATGCAGGAGCGCATCTGGTTTGGCTACACCGCTGGTTTCCGCGAGCTGGCGCTGAAGAAGAGCCTGCCACCATCGTCGTTAAGCATTGTCTATTCCGTGTCGGTCGATCAGGTGCTCGAACGTATCCGGATGCTGATTATTAACGCGATTGTCCTGAATATCCTGAGCGGGGTGATTCTGTTTGCCCTGGCGCGGATGTATGAGCGGCGGATCTTTATCCCGGCGGAGAATGATGCCCAGCGGCTGGAAGAGCATGAGCAGTTCAACCGTAAAATCGTCGCGTCGGCACCGGTGGGGATTTGTATCCTGCGCACCCTCGATGGCACCAATATTCTGAGCAACGAACTGGCGCACAACTACCTCAATATGCTGACCCATGAGGATCGGCAGCGATTAACGCAGATTATTTGTGGCCAGCAGGTTAACTTCGTGGATGTGTTGACCAGCAACAACACCAACCTGCAGATTAGCTTCGTGCATTCGCGCTATCGCAATGAAAACGTTGCGATTTGCGTGCTGGTGGACGTCAGCGCCCGCGTTAAGATGGAAGAGTCGTTGCAGGAGATGGCGCAGGCGGCGGAGCAGGCCAGCCAGTCAAAATCTATGTTCCTCGCCACCGTCAGCCATGAACTGCGAACGCCGCTATACGGAATTATCGGTAACCTTGACCTGTTGCAAACCAAAGAGCTGCCGAAGGGCGTTGACAGGCTGGTCACGGCGATGAATAACTCCTCGAGCCTGTTGCTGAAAATTATCAGCGATATCCTCGATTTTTCGAAAATCGAATCCGAGCAGTTGAAAATCGAACCCGGAGAGTTTTCGCCGCGTGAGGTGATGAACCATATCTCTGCCAACTATTTACCGCTGGTGGTGCGTAAACAACTGGGGCTCTACTGCTTTATTGAACCTGACGTTCCGCAGCTGATGTCCGGCGACCCCATGCGTTTGCAGCAGGTCATTTCTAACCTGCTGAGCAACGCCATTAAGTTTACCGACACCGGCTGTATCGTCCTGCACGTACAGTGTGCCGGGGATTATCTGCAAATTAGCGTGCGCGATACTGGCGAAGGGATCCCGGCAAAAGAGGTGGTACGTCTGTTTGACCCATTCTTCCAGGTGGGGACCGGCGTACAGCGCAACTTTCAGGGTACCGGTCTGGGGCTGGCGATATGTGAAAAGCTGATCAGCATGATGGACGGTGATATTGCCGTCGAAACTGAACCGGGAATGGGCAGCCGCTTTACCATTCGTATTCCGCTGTACGGCGTGCAAAACCGCTCGCCGCTGGTGATGGATGGTCTGGCGGATAAATGTTGCTGGCTGGCTATCCGCAACACCTCTCTGGCGCTGTTTGTCGAGTCGCTGCTCACCCATCACGGTCTTCGGACCCAAATCTATGACGGGCAACAGCCCGGTGCAGATGATATTTTGCTGACCGATGAGGCGGACGCTCGTTGGCAGGGAAGTGCGGCGGTGATTTTCTGTCGCCGCCATATCGGTATTCCGCTGGAACGCGCACCTGGCGAGTGGATACACAGCGTAACGACACCGCACGAGCTACTGCCGCTGCTGGGACGTATCTTCCGGGTTGCGGTGACAACCACCGAACACGGCCCGGCGCTCAGTGCTCCGGAAACGCAAGTCGCCAGCAATGACGATATGATGATCCTGGTGGTGGACGACCATCCGATCAACCGCCGGCTACTGGCCGACCAGCTCGGCTCTCTCGGATATCAGTGCGTGACGGCAAACGATGGGGTCGACGCGTTGAGCGTACTGAACAAACAGCATATCGATATTGTGCTGAGCGATGTCAACATGCCGAATATGGATGGCTATCGCCTGACACAACGCATCCGCGAGCTGGGAATGACCCTGCCGGTAATCGGGGTGACCGCCAACGCGCTGGCAGAGGAGAAACAGCGCTGTCTGGAGTCGGGTATGGATAGCTGTCTGTCTAAACCGGTGACGCTCGATATTATCAAACAGACGCTGGCGGTCTACGCCACGCGCGTGCGTAAAGAACGTCAGGAAAGGGAATAGGGTAAGGGGAGCGGTATGTGTTTGCCCGGATAAGGCGTGGTGCCTTTATCCGGGCGGGAAGCGTTACTCTTTGTCGGTGGTGCTCAGAGAAACGGAAGACAGGTAGTTCAGCAGTGCGATATCGTTTTCCACGCCCAGCTTCATCATCGCCGATTTCTTCTGGCTACTGATGGTTTTAATGCTGCGATTCAGCTTTTTGGCAATCTCGGTCACGAGAAACCCTTCGGCGAACAGGCGCAGCACTTCGCTCTCTTTCGGCGACAGGCGCTTGTCGCCGTAACCGCTGGCGCTGATTTTTTCCAGCAGGCGCGAAACGCTTTCTGGGGTGAATTTTTTGCCTTTCTGCAGCGCCGCCAGCGCTTTAGGCAGATCGGTCGGGGCGCCTTGTTTCAGCACGATCCCTTCGATATCCAGATCCAGCACTGCGCTAAGGATTGCCGGATTGTTGTTCATCGTCAGAACGATGATAGACAGATCCGGGAAATGGCGTTTGATGTATTTGATCAACGTGATCCCGTCGCCGTATTTATCGCCAGGCATCGACAGGTCGGTAATCAAAACGTGTGCGTCTAACTTAGGAAGATTATTGATAAGTGCCGTTGAATCTTCAAATTCGCCGACGACGTTGACCCATTCGATTTGCTCAAGGGATTTACGAATACCGAACAGTACGATCGGGTGGTCATCGGCAATAATTACGTTCATAGTGTTCATGTATTAGGCTACCTTGCTACAGCAAGCTCTTGACGTAAATGTCAATGTCGCTGATATATTTTTCTATGCCTTGCGCATCTTTCTCGCGAATCAGATGCTCAAGCGTTTCACATAACTGTTTGCCGGGTATCAGATTAAGCATAGCAAACGCCCCTTTGAGGCGGTGCGCTGTCTGCGCCAGCGCCGCTAAGTCACTCGTTGCCAGTTCAGTATACAGCCTCTTAACATCATCCGGAACTGTGTCGGCAAACAGTGCGTAATAGCCGCTGGCATGGAGTTCGGCGTTACTTTCGCTTCCCGCAGAGGTGGTTTGCCCCTCTTCCTGTGCCAGTTGCTGTTCAATCAGTTGCAGAATCGCTTCCTGCATAGCTGTGCTGATATTAAAATTGACACGCAGCTGGCCTGGGCCAATTTTGCGTATCCCGACCTCATCATCGCTTAAAAGCAAGCCCGAAGCAGTAAGATTAGACGGATTATCCGTTAAAAAGAGATCGTATTCTTGACTTGTCAGCCTTTCATCCGGCGTGATGCAGGTTGCTCCCCAACTTTCGAGCTGACGCACCACAATCCGACGGACCTCATTGGCGGTAATATCCAGCATCACCACGACATCATCCAGCAGATGCTCACCGGAGTCGCTCTCTTCTTCGCTGGCCGGCATTTTGAGATGTAGAGAATAGCGGGTTCCCAGCGACTCGCGCGCTTTGATATTCATCTGACCGCCAAGCCTGCGCGTCAGGCGATCGCAGAGCCAGAAGGTGAGGGCGTTGGCTTTACCATACAGATCGGATTGGGTCTCGTTCAGGAACGGGAAGTGCATATTGTCGATTTCGTTCCCGGAAACGCCGTTGCCGGTGTCCAGAATACGGAAGGTCAGCCGGTCGTCTGCGGACTCATCTTTACTCACTTCGAGCGTGATTTTGCCAATTTGCGTCGTGGTCACCGAGTATTGAATGAGCAACAGCAGCGTGCGGCGCAGCGCATCGCGATCGCCATAGCGTTGTTCATTGGCCGGCAGCGCATTGTTAATCAGCAATTGCAGACCTTTACGTTTAATGATCGGCAGCACCTCTGGCACCACTTCATCGATCAGCTCCTGAATGGAGAACAGCCCAGGATTACTTTTCCAACTGTCGTTCTCCAGAAGGTTCGCCAGCTGAATTTCATCAATCAGCTGTACCAGTTGGTCCGCATGCTGCGCAAGCTGGAGGCTTTGGGCTATACCAATGGCTGCCGCCTCTTCGGCCAGGCTCTGCGCCGGCTGTTTTAAGGCGCTGCCGATATGCTGCATAAATGCAACGCGCCCCTGCTGGTTTTTCTCATACAGACGCTGGGCCTGTTTCAGTTTTTTATTGACCAGCACTTCCCGGTCCTGATCGCGAATAATGAAGATCTGCGTGCGCGGCGCAGCCTGGCTGCGATACTGACGTATTTCATACAGCTCATTATTGATTGTCGCCTGAATCACTCCCTGATGCTGATCGGACATGTTGGTGATGTTTTGCAGATTCAGATGCGGCAGAAGATGATCGGCAATCGGGTTACTGATAATCGTGCGGTTGGCTTCCTGATCGTGGACCAGCAGCCCCAGCGGCAGCAGCGAGACGATCTCTTCGTTAATGGCACGCAGGGTGCGCAATTCGCTATTGGCCGCGGAAGAGACGGCGGTACCGGTTTGACGGCTGCGGCCATTGTAATGACGAAACGTCGTGAAACCGAACAGCGTTAAAGCCAACAGGCCGATGATCAGCAGCAGCGGCAGGAGAACATTCTGCAGGGATTCCAGCAGCAGCGAACCAAAAGGAACCACCCAGATCAGGCGCATCCCGGTGGTGCTAATGCCGGTGATGATCTCAATCCGCGCCCCGTTAAAGTCGATATTGACACTATCGGTGGTCTCTTTTTCCGGGTTAGTGACCGTACTTTGCGCCGGATCGGGTTCAATACGGAAATTATCCAGCGGCATGCCGGGCGGAATCAGATCGTTTATCGGCAGGTCAAAGGCGACCACGGTCGCCAGGTGGCCCGGCTGGTTAAAGGTGGTGCGCAGGGTGAAATAATAGCCATTCTGCCAGGAGAGACGGCGCAGCGAGGAAAAGGTTTCCCGCTCGTCCAGGGTGTTCGCCTGCAGCAGCATTTCCGCGCGGCGGGATTCGACCACGCTGGTAATCGTCGACTCTTTAAAGCTGGATGACAGGTCTTTTAGCGGCAGCGTCGACACCAGGATCAGACTGTTATCCAGACCATTCAGATAGTACATCGACCAGGGAATGGTTTCCGCTCCCCACAAGATGTCGAGGTAGCTGGACATCTTCTGTGTCATTTCGAGGGTGGCGCTATCGTGCGAGCCAAAGATCAGCGCTTCGGTTTTCCGCTGCGGTTTTTCCAGGTAGTAAACATCCTGCTTCAAACGCGTTTCTTGCAGACCATCGCCGGCGTTGCTGGAAGGGGTTGCGGCGATATTGTCGTAAATCTGCCAGGTTGCGTAGCGCCAGGTATCGATGCGTTTATGCAGCGCGTGGCTGACATCAATGACTTGATAGCTTTTATCTTTCAGCCAGGTATTGACCGCGCTTTGGATCATAACACCCATCGTCGCCAGCAGGACGATGACCATTAAAATGAAGAAGCGGGTGATGCTGCCTGGCATCAAGGAGAATTTTTTCTGGGTCATCGTATGAGGGAGCGACTCATCAAGGTTTGTAAGCAGGGCATCGCCCCAGGTAGCTACTAGCAGAGTGAATATACTAAGCAGTATAAAGGCTAATTTATCAAATCCATACTACAGATTGCGCAGATTGTGGTTCTGCAATTTTGTTTAAGAGTAAAAATCATCTCAAAAAGATCTGACACAATAAGATGTACAGCCAGGCGAGATTTGTACAAGGGCTTACCTGTTTCGGGGAAAAAATAGCACGAAATAACAAGAAATTATCGGGATAAGACTTTACTTACTTGCAATGTGATTGATTAATAAACGTTATTTTTTTTCGTGAATATCGCAGGATAATTAAAGTTATGTAAAGAAGGGTAAAAAAAACCGAATGCGAGGCATCCGGTTTAAATAGGGGTAAACAGACATTCAGAACTGAATGACGGTAATAAATAAAGTTAATGATGATAGCGAAAGCTATTCTAGTCGCCGGGGAGGATTTTGTTTTGTCATTCAGTGCTATACATGAAACAACGTGTAACCATATGAACTTAATCAAGAAAATTTATTTTCTTGATTATTGATGCTTATTTTTCTGCTTTTTAGCGGTGAAAAAAGTTCCCTCTTGTTTACAATTTGAAACATCTTGTGCGCATTCTGAAACACCTTAGAAGTTTTCGTATCATATTCTTGTTGGATTATTCTGCATTTTACAGCACAATGAGTATAGCCGACTGATTAGAAGGGTAATCAGTAAGCAGTGGCAATAATAAAAGGCATATAACAAACAGAGGGTTAATAACATGAAAGTTAAAGTACTGTCCCTCCTGGTACCGGCTCTGCTGGTAGCAGGCGCAGCAAATGCGGCTGAAATTTATAACAAAGATGGCAACAAATTAGATCTGTACGGTAAAATCGACGGTCTGCACTATTTCTCTGACGACAAGAGCAATGACGGCGACCAGACCTACATGCGTTTGGGCGTTAAAGGCGAAACCCAGATCAATGACCAACTGACCGGTTACGGCCAGTGGGAATACAACGTTCAGGCGAACAACACTGAAAGCTCCGGCAATCAGGCATGGACTCGTCTGGCATTCGCGGGGCTGAAATTTGGCGACGCGGGCTCTTTCGACTACGGTCGTAACTACGGCGTTGTTTACGACGTCACTTCCTGGACCGACGTTCTGCCGGAATTCGGCGGCGACACCTACGGTTCCGACAACTTCCTGCAGTCCCGTGCTAACGGCGTTGCAACCTACCGTAACTCTGACTTCTTCGGTCTGGTTAACGGTCTGAACTTTGCTCTGCAGTACCAGGGTAAAAACGGCAGCGTCAGCGGCGAAGGCGCGACCAACAACGGTCGTGACTGGAACAAGCAGAATGGTGACGGTTTCGGTACTTCTGTAACTTATGACATCTGGGAAGGCATCAGCGCTGGTTTCGCATACGGTCACTCTAAACGTACTGACGCTCAGAACGCGGATGACCTGCTGGGCCATGGCGATTACGCTGAAACCTACACCGGCGGCCTGAAATACGACGCGAACAACGTTTACCTGGCTACTCAGTACACCCAGACCTACAACGCAACCCGCGCTGGCTCACTGGGCTTTGCTAACAAAGCACAGAACTTCGAAGTGGCTGCACAGTACCAGTTCGACTTCGGTCTGCGCCCGTCCGTGGCTTACCTGCAGTCTAAAGGTAAGGATCTGGAAGGTTACGGCGACCAGGATATCCTGAAATATGTTGACGTGGGTGCGACCTACTACTTCAACAAAAATATGTCCACCTACGTTGACTACAAAATCAACCTGCTGGACGACAACAACTTCACTCGTAGTGCCGGTATCTCTACCGACAATATCGTCGCTCTGGGTCTGGTTTACCAGTTCTAAGCACGCTGAAGTCTCAAAAAAGGCGCCTCTGGCGCCTTTTTTTATGCCCGGTTTAACCTCGCTGGTGTAATCTTGCTGCCTTAGCAAGAGGAACCTGATTTTATGGATATGACTTTTTTCCGTAGCGCGCTGTTCAGCGTCTGCGTACTGCTTTCCGGTTGCGATTCAGCCACCGCTCCCACGGCGTCAAAGAGTGCCGCGACCGTACTGGATGGTAAGACGATGGGCACATTCTGGCGGGTCAGCGTCATTGGCATAGATGAAGGCAAAGCCGAGGCGCTGCGACAGAAGGTCCAGGCGCAACTCGATGCCGACGATCGGCTGCTCTCTACCTGGAAAAACGATTCTGCGCTGATGCGCTTTAACCATGCCACCACGACAGATCCGTGGCCGGTCAGCGAAGCGATGGCCGATATTGTCACCCTGTCGCTGCGCATCGGCGCAAAAACCGAGGGCGCTATGGATATTACGGTGGGGCCGCTGGTGAATCTTTGGGGTTTTGGCCCCGACAAGCAACCGGTAAAAACGCCGGATCCTCAGCAGATTGCCGCCGCGAAAGCGCGCACGGGGCTACAGCATCTGACGGTCATTAACCACGCGGATCGGCAATATCTGCAAAAAGACATTCCGGATCTGTTTGTCGATCTCTCCACCGTGGGCGAAGGCTATGCCGCCGATCATCTGGCGCGCCTGATGGAGCAGGAGGGCATTTCCCGTTATCTGGTTTCGGTCGGCGGGGCATTGGTCAGTCGGGGGATGAATGCCGACGGGCAGCCGTGGCGGGTGGCAATCCAGAAACCAACCGATCGCGAAAACGCGGTGCAGGCGATCGTTGATATCAACGGACATGGCATCAGCACGTCCGGCAGCTACCGTAACTATTATGAGCTGGACGGTAAACGTATTTCCCACGTTATCGATCCGCAAACCGGTCGGCCGATCGATCATCACCTGGTTTCGGTCACGGTCATCGCCCCGACGGCGCTGGAAGCGGACGGCTGGGATACCGGCTTGATGGTGCTGGGGCCGGAAAGAGCGCAGGAAGTGGTGCGCCAGCAGGGGCTGGCGGTCTACATGATCGTTAAAGAAGGCGACGGGTTCAAAACCTGGATGTCGCCGCAGTTCCGCACTTTCCTCGTCAGCGAAAAGAATTAAACAGCAAGATTTCGGGTTTTTTTCATCGGGTGCTGATTCAGACTGACGATACACTTAAAGGAGGAGCCCGTTATGAAACCGATAATTGTTGATACCGATGATCGCCGCTGGCAGGCAGTGTGCGATCGTGATGCGCGAGCCGATGGTCAGTTTGTCTTTGCCGTCCTGACCACCGGTATCTGCTGCCGCCCGTCCTGCCGTTCGCGGCGAGCGCTGCGGGAGAATGTTCGCTTTTACCCCGGCATTGAGGCGGCTCTCGCCGACGGCTTTCGTCCCTGTAAGCGCTGTCAGCCGGATAAAAGCGATCCGCAGCAGCAGAAAGTGGACAAAGTCACCCGAGCCTGTCGCCTGCTGGAACAGGAATCGCCTGTGACCCTTGACGCGTTGGCGCAGGAGCTGGCGGTCAGCCCCTTTCATTTTCATCGTTTGTTCAAATCCGTCACCGGAATGACGCCGAAAGCCTGGCAGCAGGCATGGCGTGCGCGACGTTTACGCGAAGCGCTGGGACAGGGTGAAAAAGTGACGCCCGCCGTGTTAGCCGCAGGCTTCCCTGGGGGCAGCAGTTATTATCGTCAGGCGGATGCTGCGCTTGGTATGACCGCCCGCCAGTTTCGTCGCGGCGGCGAGGATATCGACATTATCTATACTGTCGGTGACTGTGCGGTTGGCCGCTGCCTGGTCGCGGAAAGTGAACGGGGCGTCTGCGCCGTTTTACCGGGGGAAGAGGACGCGGCGCTGCTTGATGCGTTATCCCGTCTCTTTCCTCATGCCCGACTTCTGCCGGGAGATGCGCATTTTTGCCAGCGGGTCGCCCAGGTTTTCGCTCACCTGGACGATCCCCTCCAGACCGTTGATCTGCCGCTGGATCTGCGCGGCACCGCGTTTCAGCTACGCGTCTGGCAGTCGCTGCGCCAGATCCCGTCAGGAGAAACCCGCAGCTATCGCCAGGTCGCGCAGAGCATTGGCCAACCTCTTGCGGTCAGAGCCGTGGCAGGCGCCTGCGCGGCGAATAAACTGGCAATAGTTATCCCGTGTCATCGGGTGGTCCGCGAGGGCGGAGCGCTCTCAGGTTACCGCTGGGGGACGGCCCGCAAAGCGCAATTGTTGGCCCGGGAAGCACAAACCGAGGAGGAGTGATGCTCGATTTATTCGCCGATACGCCTCCCTGGCAGGAGCCGCTGGCGCCGGGAGCCACCATTCTGCGGCGCTTCGCGTACCCGCGCGCGGCGGCGTTGCTGCAGGCGATAATGCAGATCGCCAGCCATTCGCCGTTTCGTCAAATGGTGACGCCGGGAGGCTATACCATGTCGGTGGCGATGACCAACTGCGGCAGACTGGGCTGGACCACCGATATGCACGGCTACCTCTATGCCCCTGACGATCCGTTAACCGGTCAGCGCTGGCCGTCGATGCCGGCGATCTTTCACGCACTGGCGACGGAGGCGGCGTTTGCCGGCGGCTATCCCCGTTTTGCTCCCGACGCTTGCCTGATTAACCGCTATCAGCCCGGGGCAAAGCTGTCTCTGCATCAGGATAAAGATGAACGCGATTTGCGGGCGCCTATTGTGTCGGTATCACTGGGGCTGCCCGCCGTGTTTCAGTTTGGCGGTCTGCGGCGCAACGATCCGCTGCAGCGCGCGCTGCTGGAGCATGGCGATGTGGTGGTCTGGGGTGGGGAATCGCGCCTGTTTTACCACGGTATCCAACCGCTGAAAGAGGGCGACCACCCGCAAACCGGCGCCTGTCGTTACAATCTCACCTTCCGTCTGGCCGGCGCTAAAGAATAAAAATAAGAATTATTCTTGATGTCATTGGCGAGCCGTTTAAACTGCTGGCTGTTTTGCTTGTCCGGATTGTGTGTTATGGAACTTCTGCTGCTTGTCTGGCGCCAGTATCGCTGGCCGTTTATCTCCGTCATTGCCCTGAGCCTGCTCAGCGCGGCGCTGGGAATCGGGCTCATTGCCTTTATTAATCTGCGTCTGATGACCGTGGTCGATACCTCTCTGGCGGTGTTGCCGGAGTTTCTCGGTTTATTGCTGCTGCTGATGGTCGTGACGCTGGGTTCCCAGCTGGCCCTGACCACGTTGGGACACCATTTTGTCTTCCGCCTGCGCGGCGAATTTATCAAGCGTATCCTTGATACCCAAATTGAAAAGGTTGAGAGAGCCGGTAGCGCTTCGCTGCTCGCCGGTTTAACCAGCGACATTCGTAATATCACTATCGCTTTTGTTCGCCTGCCGGAGCTGGTGCAGGGGATTATCCTGACCTTTGGTTCCGCCGCCTACCTGGCGTGGCTGTCGGGCAAAATGATGATGGTCACCGCCCTGTGGATGGCGCTGACTATCTGGGGTGGGTTTGTGCTGGTGGCGCGCGTCTACAGGCATATGGCGACGTTGCGGGAAACCGAAGACAAGCTTTACCACGACTACCAGACGGTGCTGGAAGGGCGCAAAGAGTTAACCCTCAACCGGGAACGCGCGGAATATGTGTTTAATCAGCTTTATCTGCCGGATGCCCGCAAATATCGTCACCATATTATCCGCGCCGATACCTTCCACCTCAGTGCGGTGAACTGGTCGAATATTATGATGCTGGGCGCTATCGGACTGGTGTTCTGGATGGCAAACAGCCTTGGTTGGGCAAATACCGCGGTGGCGGCAACCTACTCGCTGACTTTGTTGTTCCTGCGCACGCCGCTGCTTTCGGCGGTCGGAGCGCTGCCGACGTTGCTCAGCGCCCAGGTGGCGTTCAACAAGCTGAATACTTTCTCGCTGGCCCCTTATCGTGCCGACTTCCCGCAGCCGGAACCGCACCCGCACTGGCAGACGCTGGAGCTGCGCGACGTCTGCTTCCACTATCCGGATAACAGCTTTGCCGTCGGGCCGATTAATCTGACCCTGCAGCGCGGCGAGCTGGTGTTTTTAATTGGCGGCAATGGCAGCGGTAAATCCACGCTGGCGATGCTGCTGACCGGGTTGTACCAACCGGCTTCCGGGCAAATTCTGCTGGATGGTCAGCCCCTTGCGGCAGACAAGCCCGAAGATTACCGCAAGCTTTTTTCGGCAGTCTTTACCGATGTCTGGCTGTTCGATCGGCTGCTGGGACCCGGCGGTCAAGCGGCGGAACCCGCGCTGGTCGGGCAGTGGATGGACTATCTGAAAATGACGCATAAATTGCAGCTGGATAACGGCCGGATTGTCGATTTGAAGCTGTCGAAAGGGCAGAAAAAACGCGTTGCGCTGCTGCTGGCGCTGGCGGAGCAGCGGGATATCATCCTGCTTGATGAGTGGGCGGCGGATCAGGACCCGCATTTCCGTCGCGAGTTTTACCAGCTGCTGTTGCCGTTGATGCAACACATGGGGAAAACCGTTTTCGCCATTAGCCACGATGATCACTACTTCCAGCATGCCGACCGCCTGCTGGAGATGCGCAGTGGCCAGCTAACAGAGCTGACGGGAGAAGAGCGCGAGCTGGCTACCCGGGATGCGGTGGCCCGCACTGCCTGATTGAGCGCGTCGCCGACTCGCCGGCGGCACGGTTGTTGATTTTTCCGCCGCCTGAACGGGGCGACGGTTATTTTTTCTCCCTCCCCGCGCTATGCTTATGGCTCCTGGCCTGCCATATGTTCTCAAAAGGATTGCCCGACCGATGTCCGTTTCGCATAAAAAAAGTGCCAGACTGCGTGATGAAGAGCGTGCCCGCCTTATCTGGCTGCTGACCACCGATAAAGCCGTGACCTCGGCGCTGCTGGGAAAATTAACGCTGGCTGAACGCTATGACGACGGCACGTTGGCTGACGATCTGGCGGAGGTCGAAGTGCTGGTCTCTCATCTTCCGCCGCCAGACCTCGCTGATGCCCTCGAAGCGCTGCCGTACGACGGGCGTAATGCGCTCTGGCAACGGGTCAGCAACGACAAACGCGGTGAGGTGCTGCTCGAGGCATCGGAAAACGTCTGGGGCGATCTCATCGATAAGATGAGCGACCACGAGCTGCTCGACGCGCTGCAAACTCTGGATATCGACGAACAGGTCTATCTGGTTCAGCACCTGCCGCGTAACCTGACCGGACGCTTACTGGCGACGATGCCGCCGGATAAGCGCGCACGCGTGCGCCAGATAATGCGTTACGCCGACAATACCGTCGGGGCAATCATGGAGTTCGAAGTGATTGTCGTGCGCCCGGAAATGACGCTGGCCGCGGTACAGCGCTATCTGCGGCGGCTCGGCAAAATGCCGGAGAACACCGATAAGCTGTTTGTGACCACCCGCAATAAGCTCCTGCTGGGCGAGCTCCAACTGCAAACGATTCTGCTTAATGATGCGCAAAAACGGGTAGGCGACGTTATGGAAGGGGACCCGGTCACCTTCCAGCCGCATGAAGAGGCTGAAAAAGTGGCGCGCACCTTTGAACGTGACGACTTGATCAGCGCTGCAGTGATTGATGCGGAAGGGAAGCTGATGGGACGTCTGACCATCGATGAGATTGTTGATGTCGTCTATGAAGAGACGGACAGCGATCTGCGCGGTATGGGCGGCCTGAGCAGCGAAGAAGATGTCTTTGCGCCGGTCAGTAAAGCGGTGAAGACCCGTTGGGCGTGGCTGGCGGTCAACTTGTGCACCGCCTTTATCGCCTCGCGGGTGATTGACGGGTTTGAACATACCATTTCACAGCTGGTGGCGCTTGCCTCGCTGATGCCGATCGTCGCCGGGATCGGCGGCAACACCGGTAATCAGACGATCACCATGATCGTGCGGGCTATGGCATTACAGCATATCCAACCCGGCAGCTTTTCGTTTCTGATCCTGCGTGAAATGGGAGTCGCGCTGATTAACGGCCTGGTATGGGGCGGGATCATGGGGGCGATCACCTGGTGGTTGTATCAGGACCCGCAACTGGGCGGCGTGATGACGCTGGCGATGATGCTGAATCTGCTGATGGCCGCGATGATGGGGGTGATCATCCCGATGGTCATGGTCAAACTGGGTCGCGATCCGGCGGTCGGCTCCAGCGTGATGATCACCGCGATCACCGACACCGGCGGCTTCTTTATTTTTCTCGGTCTGGCGACGATATTTCTGATGTAAGCGTTGGCCTGCTGCACAGGCGACGGGGAATCAGCGCCATAGTCGCGAGGCCTGCCAGAACGCCAATAGCCAGATTGCTGGTCCCGACCGTCGCACCGACGGTCGCCAACATGACCAGTGTTTCCGGCCACGGATGACGCGCCACTTCTGCCGGACGAATACTATGCCAACTGAAGGTTTTTGCCGCCACAATCACCATGACTCCGGCCAGTACCACCATCGGAATTTTTGCCATTATGTCACTCAGGGCGGTCACCAGCAGCAGCAGGACGAGGCCTGCGGCAATGGTTGAAACGCGGCTTCGGCCCTTGCCCATTTCGACGTTAACGATGGTCTGTCCGATCATAGCGCAGCCGGCGATACCGCCATAGAGTCCGGCGAGAATATTGGCGATGCCCAGCCCGGTACTCTCGCGCGCTTTGCTGGATGGTGTGTGGGTCAGTTCATCCACCAGTTTAGCCGTCAGCAGTGATTCCAGCAGCCCAACGAAGGCGATACTCAACGCGCAGGGCCAGATAATGTTCAATGTGCGCAGATCGAGCGGTACCAGCAGAGCGGTAAGACCGGGCAGCCCGCCACTCATACTGCCTTCATCGCCGACGGTGGGCAGCGGCTGGCCGCTAGTGACGGTAAACAGCGTCAGCAGGATGATGGCGATCAGCGGCGAAGGGAGGGCTTTGATATAGCGTGGTGCCCACAGCACAATCAGCAGCGTCAGCACAAACAGGCCGAGGATCAGCGGCTGCCTGCTCCAGAAATGCGGTACCTGGGCAAAGAAGATCAGTATCCCCAGCGCATTCACAAAACCGGTCATCACCGATTGCGGAATAAACCGCATCAACCGGGCCATGCCGCA
The DNA here is from genome assembly GCF_039594335.1 of Raoultella sp. Lineage (NCBI taxonomy): Bacteria > Pseudomonadati > Pseudomonadota > Gammaproteobacteria > Enterobacterales > Enterobacteriaceae > Klebsiella > Raoultella sp. Next base: position 7,365 of record NZ_JBCNNS010000065.1, on the reverse strand, counting down.
CAACCCAAACAAAATTTGAATAATGCCAGCCAAAATGACAGCGGGCAGGATATACCCGACGCCGTGCTGATGCACCATCGGGCCAATCACCAGCGCCACCGACCCCGCCGCCGCGGTGACCATGGCCGGTCTGCCGCCGAGAACCGACATCGCCAGACAGAGCACAACGGACGCCATCAGGCTGACTTTAGGATCAACCCCGGCAATCACCGAAAAGGAGATAACTTCTGGAATCAGGGCCAGCGCGGTGAGTACGCCTGCCAGCGCTTCGCGGGTCAGCAGTGATGGCGAGCGGAATACGTGGCGAAGAGCGCCGTTTGAAGAGGGTGGGACGCGGTTGGTGGCCTGATGCATAAGCGTTTCGCTGGTAGATAAAAGCCGGAGCCACGAGCTTAGGCTTGTGTGCGGTTTGTCACAAAACAGGGGATGATAGCGCGTGGGTGCGACATATACCAGTACAAAATATTATTTGACGTACACATTTATTAAACATTTTTATAACAGATCTCAAAACTCAACTTAAATTTTAAACAATATTTAATTTTTTGATCTTCGGTGTTACCTTGATTCTTGATAATCGTGTCACCTGCGCTAAATAAAAAGCGAGTAAAGTAAGGCTCAAATCCGATGAAGAAAAAGATGGCCGTACCCAGCTCACCGGCGGTTGGTTCAGATACACCTCGGACCAACACCCGCCATGAGCAAGAGACGGATGTATTGTTGATTGGCGGCGGCATCATGAGCGCCACGTTGGGAACCTGGCTTCAGGAACTTGAACCGGACTGGTCTATTACCATGGTCGAGCAGATGTCGAGCGTGGCTGAAGAGAGTTCGAACGGCTGGAACAATGCAGGTACCGGCCATGCGGCTTTGATGGAGCTGAACTACACGCCACAAACCGCCAGCGGGATTAACATCGACAAAGCGGTCGATATCAACGAATCTTTCCACATCTCCCGGCAATTTTGGGCGCACCAGGTGACACGCGGCATACTCAGTAAGCCGAAATCGTTTATTAATAGCGTACCGCACATGAGCTTTGTGTGGGGCGAAGATAATGTGAATTTCCTGCGCGCGCGTTACGCGGCGCTGCAGCAGAGTGAGCTGTTCCGCGGGATTCGCTATTCTGAAGATCATCAGCAGATCAAAGAGTGGGCACCGCTGGTGATGGAAGGGCGCGATCCGCAGCAAAAAGTGGCCGCGACCCGGACCGAAGTCGGCACCGACGTCAACTACGGAGAAATCACCCGCCAGCTGATTGCCGGACTGCAGACCCATGATAATTTCTCTTTGCAGCTTGGCACAGTCGTGCGTCGCTTTAAGCGCAACGCGGACAAAAGCTGGACGGTCACTCTGGCTGATGCCGATAATCGTCGCCAGAAGCGCGTAATTAAAGCCAAATTTATCTTTATTGGCGCCGGCGGTGCCGCGCTGACATTGCTTCAGGAAACCGGTATTCCTCAGGCGAAAGACTACGCAGGCTTCCCGGTGGGCGGCCAGTTCCTGGTGTGTGAAAACCCGGAGGTGGTTAACCATCATTTGGCGAAAGTCTATGGTCAGGCTGAAGTGGGCGCGCCGCCGATGTCGGTTCCGCATATCGATACGCGGATTATCGATGGCAAGCGCGTGGTACTGTTCGGACCGTTCGCGACCTTCTCGACCCGTTTCCTGAAAAACGGTTCGCTGTGGGATCTGCTGGCATCCACCAACACCTCGAATATTCTGCCGATGCTCAATGTCGGTCTGGATAACTTCGATCTGGTGAAATACCTGATTAGCCAGGTGATGCAGAAAGATAACGATCGTCACGAGGCGCTGCGCGAATACTATCCGGAAGCGAATAAAGAGGACTGGCGCTTGTGGCAGGCCGGCCAGCGTGTGCAGATTATCAAACGCAACGGGAAGAAGGGCGTGCTGCGTCTGGGCACCGAAGTCGTCAGCGATGACGAAGGTACCGTTGCCGCGCTGCTGGGGGCGTCTCCGGGAGCATCGACGGCGGCACCTATCATGCTGCAGCTGATGGAGAAAGTCTTTAAAGAGAAGGTTCAGTCGACTGCCTGGCAGGCGAAACTGAAAGAGATCATCCCGTCCTACGGCCTGCGTCTGGATGGTAACCCGGCGGCGATTGAACAGGCGCTGGCGTGGACCAGTGAAGTACTGGAACTGCATTACGAGCCAGTCGCGGTGGTGGATCAAGTCCCGCTTGCGCAGCTGAAGCCGCTGTCTGGCGACAAACCTATGGCGGATATTGCGCTGTAGAACGACATCCGGCGGCTGATGCCGCCGGATGGTCACTGTTTATGCCTGAGCGTTAGCGTTCAACGGCGTTGCCGATGTTTTCGTCTGCTTTCCAGATTCGGTATTTCACGTCGACGTTATCTGGCGTGTAGACCACGATGGGCAGTTTGCTGTTGTAGCGCAGCATCGCATCATCGCCTAACCCTGCCATCACAAATTTACGCTCTTTTTTGCCATCCGGGCAGGCCATCATGGTCGAAACCGGTCCGGTCACTTTGTTAAATACGTAGTAATCATAGCCCCAGCCTTCCAGCGTTTTGCTTTCCAGTTGGCCGCCGAGGCGATGGCGGTTGCAGTCAACCTCAAGGGTCTGGCCGATCATCAGCTCGACTTTAAATGCGGATTCGTCCTGCTGCGGCGGCAGCTGAATCACCTGACGCTTCATGCCTTTTTCCGCCTTCGGATAGGGGGCGACCTTTTCCAGGGGCGGCTTAGCGGCCAGCGCGCTGGTGGATACACAGGCCACGGCCAGCAGAGAAACAGCAAGCGTAGAGATTTTCTTCACGATTCATCATCCTTTGTTATCGATCTTTAACGGCAAAAGACTAGCACTCTTTTGTTGATTGGTAAGAATAATTTACCATTATTTTCATATATTTTGGTTTGATTGACTGTGTTGTCTGTTCGGTTTGCTAGTATTCACTACTCAGTTTCGTTTCTGAGCGAGAGATTCTTTGGTCATTCCTGAAGAGATATTGTCCGCCACGGAAACCGGCAATCCAGCGTTAATAATCATCAGCAAGTGAAGTCGTTTTCAGGTGCAATGATTGCCGTCTGAACGTCCCATGCCGCAAATGAGAAGGCGTTATCAGGGACATGAATTGAAGCAGGGGGAAGCGAAAAGGTTCCCCCCGATGCTTACTCATCGCGACTGATTTTGCCTTCCTCGATGAACTCTTCATCTATTCCGTCGGTATTGCCAGCGTGTTCGCGGCCCGATAGCAGATTCCAGCAGGCGATAAACAAGGCGGCGATCAGCGGCCCGATGACAAAGCCATTGATACCGTAAATCTCCATGCCGCCGAGGGTGGCAATCAAAATCAGATAGTCCGGCATTTTGGTATCTTTGCCCACCAGCAGCGGGCGCAGAATATTATCCACCAGGCCTATCACAACCACGAAGAAGCCCACGATAAAGGCCCCTTGCCATAGCTGATCGGTAGCAAACAGGAAGATGGCTGCCGGCACCCAGACAATGGCCGAACCGATCGCCGGAATCAGCGACAGAAACGCCATGATGGCGCCCCACAAAATACTGCCATCGAGGCCGGCGACAGAAAACGCGATACCGCCAAGTATACCCTGCGCGAGGGCGACAGCGACGGTACCTTTCACGGTTGCCCGTGATACGGCGGCAAATTTGGCAAACAGATGCTGCTTGACGTAGTTAGACAGCGGGAGGGACTCAAGGATGAGCATAACCAGATAGGGGCCATCCTTGAGCAGGAAAAACAGCAGATAGAGCATGATGCCGAAACTAACGGTAAATCCGAAAGTCCCTTTGCCAATCAGGAATGCACTACCGGCCAGATATTGCCCGCCCTTCAGGGCGGCGTCAGAGAGCTGTTTCTGAATCTGTTCTGCGCTGTCGAGGTTATGTTCGGAAAGAAAGCTTCTGGCCCACTCAGGCAGGTGGGCAAACAGGTTTGCCACCACTACGGGAAACTGGGTGTCATTATGCTGAAGCCGGGTATACACCAGGTTTAGCTCGATCGCCAGCGATGAAATGATGATAGCCAGCGGGGTGAAGACAATCAGGCAGATAATCACGACGGTCAATAGCGATGCCAGGCCATTACGCTCACCGAGGCGAGTACGCAATTTGTTCTTCACCGGGTTGAAGATGACCGACAGTATCGCAGCCCACAGTATCGCTGAATAATAAGGGGAAAGAACATTAAAAAAGGCGAGGCTGACCATCAGCAAAATCAGGATAAAAAATCCCTTCGTAAGTCCATTAACTCTCATATTAATTGTTCCAGTGTCAGGCAAGTACGACGAATAATAGAAGCTATTCTTCAATTTACAAACCGTCAGGTCGGAGTTTCTTCAGCAGAAGCACGGGAATGGGGATGGATTTGACCGCGGACCGCGACCGTGTCGGCGGGGCTGATTCGGGCATTAAAAAAACCGCAAACTCAGAGAGAATGCGGGTTTCTGTGGGGTTACCGGTCGTTAACGAAACTTACCGGTGAATGGTTTGGTCGGCACGAGAGGATTTGAACCTCCGACCCCCGACACCCCATGACGGTGCGCTACCAGGCTGCGCTACGTGCCGACGTATGGAGGACAATATTACCCGTTCCCCGACCGAATGCAAGCCGGGGAACGGCTGATTGATTCATAATTAATCAATCAGTTAGCGATAAAGCGTTTTTCGTCAGTCAGGATCTGCAGCAGCAGGCTGAGCTGAGGTTTGCGGTTATCAATTTTCTTACCGTCGCTGTCCCAGGTGCTGTAGGTGCCGTTGTGGTTCAGCACCACGGTCACCTCTGACGACGTGACCGCCAGCGTATCGCTGTTGGCTGCCGTCACCCAGGCCCGGCGGCGCGCGGGGCTGAACAGGTCTTCACCCTGAGAATATTCGTTGGCAGGCGTGGAGACGTGCAGCAGGCGCTGCATCAGTGTCGTCATCACATCTTTGTTGCTGGTCAGCGTCGCGATATTCTGCGCCGGAATTCCAGGCCAGTGAATAACCAGCGGAACCTGCAACTGCTCCCGGGACCAGTCAAACTTACTGCTCTGTGGATTCAATGGCATACCGTGAGCGGCGGTGATAATCACCACCGTATTATCCAGTTTTCCGGCATCACTCAGGGCGCTCAGTACCCGGCTGATTTGGCTATCAACATCTCCCGCCGCACGGCTGTAGCGATGCGCGAAGTTTTGCTGCTGACTGTTGTCCAGCGTGGTGCCGTTCAGCGAAATCCACGAGAACCAACGGTTTTCATCCTGTGCATAGCGATTGAGCCAGCCAATCCACTGGTCCGCCGTTTGCTCATCGCTCTGTGTTTTCTCATTTGGCAGCGAGAAATCGGACAGCAGCGCCTGACGATAGAGTGGGCTGCTGAAGCCATCGGAGGAGAACAGCCCCAACTGATATCCCTGCTGATTAAAGGCCGTAATCAACGCCGCCGGAATGCGGGCAGAGAGCACGCCATCGATATAGCCCGGCGAAATCCCGTAGAACAGGCCAAACATACCGTTATCGGTGGTGTTACCGGAGCTCATATGCTGGGTAAAGTTGACGTTCTCTTGCGCGAAACGGGCCAGTTCCGGCATATTTTTCTCAAAACGCGAATAGTTCAGGTTATCGACAGTGATGAGCAGAACGTTGTAGCCAGCCCCCAGATCGCGATAGTGCAGATTGCTCAGCGGATACTCAACGGAGACGGCCTCCGGCGACCCCTGTTCCACCAGGCGACGCTGGTAATCCTGAGCGTCAAGCAGACCATGTTTCTCAAGGAAACGGCGGGCCGTCATCGGATAAGAGAGCGGCAGATTCGCCCGTTGCATGGTGATCGGACGATAGAAATTCGCATCCGCCCAGATATAAATCAGGTGACTGCTTATAAAAGAGAGAAAGAAGAACCAGGCGACAGGCCGGGCGTAGTGACGGCGACGCGTCAGGCTGCGCAGCTTCTGCCAGCTCCAGGTCGCAAACAGCATTTCCAGCAGGAAGATAATCGGCACGCTGATAAACATCAGTTGCCAGTCGCGCGCCATCTCATTCTGGTCGGGGTTGATGACCAGTTCCCAGACAATAGGGTTAAGATGCAGATGGAAACGGGTAAAGACTTCGCTATCGATCAGCAGAAGCGTCATGCCCACGGTCGCCAGAATGACCGACAGGAAGCGCATCAGGCGCTGCGATATGACGATAAAGGTCAACGGGAACAGAATCAGGACATAGCTGGTAAACACCAGAAAACTGAAGTGACCCACGAGGCTGACGTACGAGAAAATACGACCACCCAGAGTCGTGGGCCAGTCGGCGACAAAAAGATAGCGGCTGCCGAGCACCATGGCCAACAACATGTTGAACAGGGCGAACCAGTGTCCCCAGCTGACCATCTGGGAGATTTTTTCTCGGTAGGGCTGACGAAGAGTCACCATATACAGTTGTTGGTTATCCTTAGTGCGCCGGATCGTCGTTGATTGAAGACTGCAGAGCCTGGGCAAAAGAACGGGCGATCGCCTGACGCTGCGCCGGTGCGACGCTACTATTGATCAGATTCGTCACCATATTGCCTAGCACCATCAGTGAAAGGTCAACGGGGGCTTTGTGTGTTTCCAGCACGTTGGTCAGCTCGCTGAGAAGCTGTTCGACGTGTTCATCACTATAGCGGGATAATTGCGGCATAAACTCAAAATCTGTTTGTTCGTGAAAGGGCAACATATTACCGTAGCAGCAGCTTTTTTTCCGCATTTTTTCGCCATGACGCAAAAGCACGCAGGATCGCGAGTCTCAGGCAGTCGAAGAGTCACGCGGTGGTTGCGTCGCCGTCCCGGCGGTGGTTGAATACCGGCCGGTCTAAAAGGAGAGTTTAACATGAGTCTGGATATCGACCAGATTGCCCTGCATCAGTTAATTAAACGTGATGAACAAAACCTCGAGCTGGTGCTGCGCGATTCCTTGCTGGAGCCGAATGCGACGGTCGTGGAAATGATGGCCGAGCTGCATCGTGTCTACAGCGCTAAAAATAAGGCCTACGGTCTGTTTAACGAAGAGAGCGAGCTGGCGCAAACCCTACGCCTGCAGCGTCAGGGCGAAGAAGACTTTCTCCCGTTCAGCCGGGCGGCAACCGGCCGTCTGCGTGATGAACTGGCGAAATATCCTTTCGCAGAAGGCGGTATCGTTCTGTTTTGTCAGTATCGTTATCTGGCGGTAGAGTATCTGCTGGTGGCGGTGCTGAACAACCTGAGCAGTATGCGCGTTAACGAAGATCTGGATATCAGTTCGACCCACTATCTGGATATCAATCATGCCGATATTGTGGCGCGCATTGACTTAACTGAATGGGAAACCAATCCGGAGTCGACCCGCTATCTGACCTTCCTCAAAGG